>DASXIL010000519.1:0-2587 GCA_036497985.1 Candidatus Angelobacter sp.
GGGATTTGTTGCGCATCTATTTAATATGCAAGCTCAAAACCGGCCTACCAGCGGCGTGGCTTCAGGCGGTCCTGCACCTTTCCCACGAAGTGACGCGTCTTCAACAATATCGAAACCCCTATCCTTTACTATTGTATTTTCGGTACCCAACAAGCGAATGGAGCCCTTCTGCCGCCCATCGTTCCCCGATCCGAAGGAGAAGCAAACAAAAATGGTCAACTACCTGGAACTGCCAATCGGCGACCGGTCGCCCGAGGTTTTTCGTGCCGTGATCGAAATCCCCTTGGACGGCACCCAGAAGTTCGAATACGACAAGGAGTTGCACGTCTTCAAGCTTGACCGCAACCTGCATTCGCCGGTTCACTACCCGGGTGATTACGGATTTGTTCCATCCACACTGAGCGACGACGGCGATCCGCTGGACGTGCTGGTGCTGGTGCCGAGTCCGAGCTTCCCCGGCTGCGTGCAAGAGGTCAGGCCTATCGGGTTGCTGGAGATGATGGACCAGGGCTTGCTTGATGAAAAAGTGCTGGCGGTGGGCAAAAACAATCCGCGGTTTGCGAATATTTGGAACTACACAGATATCTACCCGCACATACTGAAAGAGATCACCCATTTCTTCTCGATCTACAAGGATCTTGAAGGCAAGCGGGTGGAGATGAAGGGCTGGCGCGACGCCTCCTATGCTCGCGACCGCGTGACCCGCGCCGCCAAGATGTTTGAAGACGGCAAGCCAAAACCAGGCAGCGTAAAACGGAAGGTCGCGGTTTAGCGCGCAATTGATTGAGGCCGGTTCTGGCTTTGCGCGATCTTCTATTCTTCGGCAGCAGTTACTGCAATCTCAGACTTCCCGGTGTTACGCAGCAGCTTGCTTGCAACTTGGCTGACGCCGTAGAGCACGGGGCCAAGCAGGCCAATAGCGAGTGCAAAAAGCAGAGCCGAAGTAGTGCCTATAATCTTTTCCGTTCGCGAAACCCACAACGCGTAACCGATGAGCACCGCGGGGCCAACGCCCAGCATGCAGGCAAAAGCGAAGTTGCCGGCCCTGAAGGGGCGATGCAGCTGCGGCTCGCGAATGCGCAGTACGATCAGTGCAACAAATTCAAGCAGCAGGCTCGCTCCATAGAGAATGAGGTCAATGGAGATGAGGCGCTCGAATGGAAGTTTGAGCGCGACAGCCCAGGCCGCTCCGCATAGCAGAACACTGACCCACGGCACGCCGTGCGCGTTGCGCCGTGCAAGCACAGATGGCAACATGCCGTCTTCGGCCATCGCCATTGGCAATCGCGTATAGCTCATGACCAGGGCGTTGAACATGCCAACGCCGGTGATGCATCCGCCGGCAACAATCGCAATGGCGAGCCAGGCTCCCATGCGGCCACCAAGCTGTTGAGCAGCCGAGGCCCAGTCCCCCGTCGAAAAGTTCGCCGCCGAAACGCTGGCAGCCGCCATCGCCGCGAGCGGCAATATATAGGTGATGGCGGTCAGGATGGCGGCGGTGATCATGGCGCGCGGGTAGCTGCGCTGCGGGTCTTCGACCTCTTGCGCGATGGTAGACGCATTATCCCAGCCCATGTAGTTCCACATGGCCACAAGAACCGCTGTTGAGAAAGCTGACCCGGTACCGGTGTCGAGCGCTGATGGACTGCCCCATTGCACGTCGGAATGCTGCAGGAGACCTTTGGCGAATCCGAGAACAACAAACACCGCGAAGGGCGACAGCAGCACCACGAACATAAGCAGAGAGCCCTTGCCAACTGATGGCGCGCCGCGAAGGTTCCACAAACAGCAGACGGCGACAACCGCAAGCGACCACAGATAGCCCCTCCATCCCGAAGTGACGCCAGGCGCAAATTTGCCAAGGTACAACACAAAAATGCTGGGATAAAGAGCCATGTCAAAGATGCTGGCAGAGAGCGAGAGCCAGCTCTCCTGGTATCCGCAGAACGGCCCAAGCGCGCGCCGCACCCAGACGTAGAATCCGCCCTCGGCTGGAATGGCGCTGGCAAGTTCGCCGATCATGAGCGCGGTAGGCAGGCTCCAGATGATGGGCAGCAGAAGCAGAATGACGATGGCCCGGCCATAGCCCGCGCCTCCGAGAATGTCCTCGATGCCATAGGGGCCGCCGGACACCATAAAGTAAGTGGCGGCGATGAGCGGCACGAGGCTCATTTTGCCCGACACGATCCTGGCACGACTCGGCATGATTGTGAATCTAACAATACCGCTTGGCCGGGGAAAGTAGAAACGCTGCTGGAATCCAGGAAAGTGGATAAGGGTGACGCAGGTTTGAATGGAGAGAAAAAGAGGCGGCACGAGAAGCGGACGCCCGGCGCGCGAGTAATCCGCTATAATGCGGGAGAGACCCGGAGAGATGGCCGAGTGGCTGAAGGCGGCGGTTTGCTAAACCGTTATAGGGTCAAAAGCTCTATCTGGGGTTCGAATCCCCCTCTCTCCGCCATCCTATTGAAAATAATTAAGTTATATTTTATTGAACGGTTATTTGGCCCGCAACCAGAGGGGCATCGAGTGTCCCTTTAGTGTCCGCTTGAGTCTTCCCTGCTTCTGCAATGCTGTTTTCCAGTTT
>DASXIL010000520.1:0-3025 GCA_036497985.1 Candidatus Angelobacter sp.
GAATCCTCATTTTGGACGAAGCCACGTCCAGCCTGGATTCAGAATCAGAGGCTTACATTCAGCAGGGCTTGAAATACCTGATGCAGGGACGAACGACGTTTGTGATCGCGCACCGCCTGTCAACCATCCGCCAGGCCGACCAGATTCTGGTGGTCGAGTCCGGCAAGATCGTGGAACACGGGAAGCACGCCGATCTATTGGCGCTTCAGGGCCGCTATTACGATCTCTATACCCGGCAGCATGGACTGGAAGATAACCTGTTTCTGGCTCCGGGCGAAGGCGACAAGGTTGAAGAGAAAGGCGGCGGACCGCGCGGAGGCGGAGGTGGCGTGCCGGATGCCGTGAGTCTGATTCGGGGACAGGGGTTCTAGTTTTAACCACAAAGGACACGAAGGAACACAAAGGCTGTAGAATTCTCCACCTTAGTGATCCTTTGTGTCCTTTGTGGTGAAATGATGAAATTGAATTCCGTAAAAGCTGTATTTGTCCTGCTATCCGCTCTACCAGCGTTTGCCCAAACCGCGTCTGCTCCCAAACCGATTGACCTGCTCAAACAAAAACTGGAGCAGATTTCCGCCGGCGTGAGCGCGGACTGGGGCATTTACATCAAATCGCTCGATACGGGTGAAGAGATCGCCATCAATGCGGACAAGGTCATGGACACCATGTCCGCCATCAAGATCCCGCTGCTGGTGGATGTGTATCGCCAGGTGGACGCGGGCAAGATTAACACCGATGATCGATTTGCCATGAAGACCGCGGACAAGCGCTTTGGCACCGGAGTGCTGCGCACACTTGATTCCGGCCTGAACCTCAGCTTCCGCGATGCGCTGGAGTTGATGATTATCCAGAGCGACAACTCCGCCACCGACATGGCTTTTGCCCGCGTTGGAGGCCCGGCGCACGTGACCCAAACCATGCATGAACTGGGTTTGAATTCGATCACGGCGACCGGCACGTCATTTGACTGGTTTCGCGCGCTGGCCGAGGCCGGCGATCCCGCTTATGCGAAGTTTGGTCCGGAAGAGCTCTTCACCAAAGGCTTTCCTGACAAGCTCACCGATGCCGAGGAGGAGCGTTTCCATTTTGAAGGCAAGCATCCTTATGGGCTGGCCAGCGCACATGATATGGGCAGGCTGCTGGAGATGATGGCGACCAACAAAGCCGCCAGCGAGAAATCCTGCAAGGAGATGTTGCGAATGATGGGGCAGCAGCAGTTCCGCACGCGCATTCCGCGCTTCATGCTGGACGATGTTGAAACGCCGCATAAGACAGGCGACTTTCCGCCGTATATCGCCAACGATGTCGGCCTGATCCAGACGCCTATGGCGCGCGTTGTGGTGGTATTTTTCTCGGCGCACCATCGCGGCTATTACCAAGAGTTGGAAGATGCGATTGGAAGAATGAGCGAGCAGGTGTGAGGATATTTTAATTATCGTGGAAAATAAAAGTGAGGCAACCGGCGCCGGTTGCCTCACCCAGGATCACGTCATTATAGTTTTAGCGTGCTTTGCACGGAAGTGATGATCCGCGGAGGTAAAGGCAAATGGCCGCGATCGGCGAGCATCGACTGGCCATCGGTAAACACAAATTTCAGAAAACCACGTAACGCCTGCGCCCGGGATGAGGTCATGGCTTCCCCACTCACGAACATCCAGCTGAATCCGGTAATAGGATAAACATTTTCGCCCGGCATGTTGGTCAGGGATGCGCGCAAATCGCCTTTCGGGTTTTTGGGGCATGCGGCGGCAGCGCTCTCCGGCGAGGCTTCCACAAACATTCCGCTGGCATTCTGCACCAGGCCGATGCCGGCCGTTCCCTTTTTGGCGGTGTTGAGCTCAGCGTAACCGATGGCGCCCGCGGTATTACTCACGATCTTTACCAGGTTTGAGCCGCCTTGCGCCTCCACTCCGGAGTGCCAATTTGGGGAAGCGTCGGTGCCGATCTTCGCGCGAAAGGCCGGACTGCTCTTGGAAAGGAAGTCGGTGAACAGATATGTGGTGCCCTTGGCCGGCTCGCGATGCACCGCGGTGATCGCCAGGTGTGGCAGTTGCGCCCCCGGATTGAGTTTCACCAGGTCGGGATGATCCCAGTATTTCATCTCGCCGGCAAAAATATCAGCCAGGATTTTTCCTGAAAATCGCAGTCTCTTGCTGACGCCGGGAACGTTATAAATCGGGACCACTGCTGTCAGAAAAAGAGGCACTTGGTGGATGGTCTTGCCGCTTTCCTTCAGTTCCTGTTCCGAGATGGGTATCTCACTGGCTGCGAAATCGGCCGAGCCAGCCGTGATCTGATTGATGCCTTCGCCGGAACCGAGCGGCAGATACTTGACTTGCACCCCGGGGTTGTGGCTCGTGTAAGCCTCGCCCCATGCATCGTACAACGGGGCAGGAATCACAGAACCACAGCCTACCAGCGAAATCGATTGTTGCGCGGGCAGGGCCAAGGTCAGGGACAGCACCAAAAGCCACACGAGCATGGAACTTTTAAGCGGTCTTTTTGTCACTGGAATGTTCTCCTTATACAAGTTTTCCAGAGTTCTCCCCACTCCACGGAAGCCAATGTTCTTGGGCTGAACCGGGCAATGACTACTCGACCAGGGCAGGGCACTTCATTTTCTGGACCAATGCTGAACTTAGGTTGGGTCACATCATAGGGTTGTTTGCAGAGCGGCAGAAGATAACCAGGGTAAGGTAACCATGGTAACTCGCAGCGGGCAGTATTCAGCCAGCGCACTATCGTGCCTCATAAAAATATTACAAAACAGTCATAGCCAGGCTGAGGCAAAATTGTTTCTTCTCCGGACCGGCTGAGTACGCTGCTTGGGTTAGCAGCTTTCATTTCTCTTGCGGTGATTTATTACAAGCTCCTGCCCACGACCAAAGCGGGTGATGTTTTAACGGTTGTCACGCTGGCGGACGTGGTTACAGTCCTCTCGCTGCTTCAGGCGGGCTGCATGGCCTTGGCGGCGGTGATGAAAACGATGGTAGGGATTGCCAGCATCGGCGTTCCTCTTTCCGCG
>DASXIL010000521.1:0-2246 GCA_036497985.1 Candidatus Angelobacter sp.
GTGGGCGGAGTATTCACCCAGGCTGTGTCCGGCGGCAAACTGGGGAACGATTCCCTTCTCCTGCAGCACACGCGCCACTGCTGTGCTCATCGTCAGAATGGCAGGCTGCGTGTTCTCAGTGAGTTTAAGCTGATCGTCGGGTCCTTCAAAGCAGAGTTGCGAAATAGAGAATCCCAAAGCATCGTCAGCTTCCTGAAACGTATGCCGTGCAACTGGGTAGAGCGATGCCAGCTCTTTTCCCATTCCTGCTGCCTGTGATCCCTGTCCGGGAAAGAGGAAAGCAACCGGGCCGTGGCTCATGCGGATTCTTCCGCCTTGGCAGCGCCCGCCTTTGCTGCATCAATGGTTGATTCCGGACGCATGGATTCTGATCGCGCCGCGCTAAGTTCTTTTTCGATATTGGTGTTGATCCCTGATTCGTAATACTCTTTGGCTACGCGGACGGCATTCTTCATGGCATTCGCATTCGACCTTCCATGCCCCACGATGGCCACGCCTTTCAAGCCGAGCAAGGGTGCTCCTCCGTATTCGGCGTAGTCGAGCTTGCGGCCAAAGTTGGCGAACGCTTTACGCGCCAGCAACGCTCCTACCTGAGAAGTAATGGTCGAGGTAAGAGATTCTTTTAGTAGGAAGCGCACCGCTTCCACCAGTCCTTCAGAAATCTTGAGAGCCACATTGCCAACAAAACCGTCGCAGACAATGACATCTACTTTGCCGTTGTACAAATCGCGGCCTTCAACGTTTCCCAGAAAATTAATCGGCAAGTCCTTGATCAGTGAGTGCGCCTTGCGCGTGAGTTCATTGCCTTTGCCTTCCTCTTCCCCAATCGAGAGTATGCCCACCGTGGGCTTGGCATTCTTAAAGATCGCGCGATAGTACATGGCGCCCATGAGGGCGAACTGCGCCAGGTTATGCGGTTTGGAATCCACATTGGCGCCAACGTCAATCAGGATAGAAGGCTTGTCCTTGCCCGCTTGAGTGGGAAATACGCTGGCCAACGCAGGACGGTCAACTCCGGGCAGCGCGCCCAGCACCATCTTGGCAGCAGCCATCGCCGCGCCGGTGTTGCCTGCGGTTACGAACCCCACAGCTTTCTTCTCTTTTACCAGCCGCAGGCCAACGTGCATGCTGGAATCCTTCTTGGTCCGCACCGCCTGCACGGCCTTTTCTTCCATCTCGATGACTTGCGTAGCGTTTACTACGTCAATCGGCAGGTTGCGCGCTGTAGGATGGCCTGCAAGTTCACGGCGCAGCAATTCTTCCGGTCCCACCAGCAGTACTCGCACGCCATAATGGCGCGCGGCCAGCAATGCCCCTTCGATCTCGGGCCTGGGATGCCGGTCTGAACCCATTGCATCAACGGCTATGACAGTTTCCACTGGCGTTTGCACTTAGGCGTTTTCTTTTACCTGCACTACTTCCCGGCCTTTGTAGTAGCCGCACTTCGCGCATACGCGATGCGGCATCTTCTTCTCGTGGCAGTTGGGACATTCCGAAGCGGAATGCGCGGTAAGGAAGTCATGTGCGCGGCGACTCGAGGTGCGTGCTTTTGAGTGCCGCCGTTTTGGATTTGGCATTGGTTCCCTTTCTCCTGGCGCCGGCACAAGCCTGCGCGGCCATTGCTTTTTATCGTTCTAATTTCTTGCGAATATCTTCCAGCGCCGACCATCTCGGGTCAGGCATTGCCGTAACGCAATCACAGCTTTCCACGTTCAGGTTCTTGCCGCACTGCGGGCAGAACCCTTTGCAATTCGCGCGGCAAAGCTGTTTCACCGGCAAAGCCAGCAGGATCTGCTCTTTCAAAACGTCTTCCAGCAGCAGGCCCGCACCCTGATAATAACCAATCTCTGTGTCGGCCTCGCTAATCGCGACTTCATCTCCCGCCGCATCTACACCCAGAGGCCGATATAGCAGATCAAATTGTTCCGCCAGCGCATTATGCACTGGATCAAGGCAGCGGGCGCACTTGACTTCAACTTCTGTCGAAAAGCTGCCGACCAGCCTGATGTCTTCAACCACATTTCGGCCACCGCGGTTCTCACGAATCAGTTCTGCACGCCCGGCCGATTTTAAGGGCGTCGTTTGGACCTGGTCCTCCAACAGCTCAATTGCGCCGGGTGCAAAAGACTCATCAAATTCAAGCTTTCGGAGCTCAAGATCCTTTACTTTTATGAACATAAGGGGCGCTCCGGAAATTCAGTGGCTCTAGTTTTGTCGGGGGAACGCTGGGAACGATCGGTGACCTA
>DASXIL010000522.1:0-2209 GCA_036497985.1 Candidatus Angelobacter sp.
CCGTTGCCTACGCGAATGAGATTTATCATTTCGCCGCGCAGGTGGCTGTCACCACATCCGTGGCCGATCCCCGGCATGATTTTGAAGTCAATCTTGCCGGCACATTCAATATTCTGGATGCTGCCAGAAGAGCTGGCAACCGGCCATTCATCCTGTTTACTTCTACCAACAAAGTTTATGGCGAACTTGGTCTGGGTACGCCGGTCATCAACGGCAAACGCTATGTAACGCCAGGGCGTGAAGGCGTTTCAGAAACACAACCGCTGGACTTCCACTCTCCTTACGGATGTTCCAAGGGGGCGGCCGATCAGTATGTACGCGACTTCGGCCGCATTTACGGCATGCCGACGGTCGTCTTCCGCATGTCATGTGTTGCAGGACCACGGCAGTTCGGCACGGAAGATCAGGGATGGGTGGCCCACTTTGTTTATTCAGCATTGCAGGAAGATCCGGTCATTATCTATGGCGATGGCTGGCAGGTCCGCGATGTGCTCTGCGTGGACGATCTCATACGCGCCTTCGATGCCGCCCGCCAGAATATTGAAACCACGCGCACCGAGGTTTACAACATCGGCGGCGGTCCACAGAACTCCGTTTCTCTTCTTGAATTGATGGATGAGGTCGCCTTGCTGACCGGGCGTCCCATGGAATGCGTTCTCAATGAGCGCCGTGTTGGCGACCAGCTGGTCTATATCACCGATAATGCCAAGATCAGGCGTGACACAGGTTGGAAGCCCGAGATTGGGCTAAAGAAAACCCTGCGGCTCTTGCAGGGCTTCTGGGAAGAGAACCATGGAATGCTGGCCAAGCGGCGTCGCAGCACTGCCTCCGCTCTGCCGCCATTTGAACTGGCCACCGAACTTTCCGGGAGGGCGGGATGAAGTTTGCCCTGCTCAATCCCAACTGGGACTTTAAGGGCTCAACCTATTTTGGCTGTCAGGACCCACACACTCCTCTTGAGTTGCTGTTTGCCGCCGATCAACTCCGCATTGCCGGGCATGAATCGCTGGTGATTGATGCGCAGACGGACAATCTCAGCATGAGCGAAGCGCGCCGCCGGCTGGATTCATTCGCGCCTGATTTTCTGGTGATTCCCACAGCGCCATCTTATCTTTTCTGGCGTTGCCCCCCGCCGGAACTGCGCGTCCCCATGGAGTGGTTTGCCGGATTGCAAAGCAAGGCGATCAAAGTCGCCATCGGTCCGCATCCTTCGGCTACTCCCGCAGCTACGATCCGCAAGACCGGCTGTGATGTTGCTCTGCGTGGAGAACCTGACCAGACTCTAGCTGAACTTGCCGGCAAGTCGTGGCAGGAAATTATCAGCTGCTGCTTCAAGAGAGACGATGGCCAGCTGCACATAAGCCCTGCTTCAGCGGTAGCTGATATGTCCTTGCTGGGCCCACTCGACTTCAGGAATTACAACGTTGAAGCCCATTGGCATCGCCATCACGTATTTACCAATGACCACGGTCTTGGCGCTGAATTGGAGTTTGCCCGTGGATGTCCCTGGGCCTGCACGTTCTGCAATAAGACGCTCTTCCGCAATAAATTCCGCGAGCGCAGCGTTGATGCCGTGCTTCAGGAAGTGGATACGCTGATTGCGCGCGGCGTTAAATACATTTATTTCATCGATGAAATTTTCGGGGTCGGCAAAAGTGTGCGCCGATTGCTTGAAGGAATTGCTGAACGTCCGGTAAAGATCGGGTTTCAGACGCGCATCGATCTCTGGGACGAAGAAACGCTCGATCTTCTAGGCCGCGCACACTGTATTTCGGTGGAATGCGGCGTGGAATCCATCACGCATGAAGGCCGTGAAGACCTGAACAAGAATTGCCGCATGGGCACAGACCGCATTGCGGAATTGCTGGTTTATGCGCGCGGACTCATTCCCTGGGTGCAGGCAAATTTGATTCTCACCGAACGGGACGATCGCGCGGAGATTCACCGCTGGCAGGAAGCATTGAAGTCGAAAGGCGTATGGGTCAGCGAGCCGGTGCCCATGTTTCCGTTCCCAGGAAGCCCATCCTACACACAGACTTTTGCCGCGCCGCCGGACGACATGGCCTGGGAGCGCGCCCATCGCCACTACACTTCCATATTTGCGGGCAGGGGTTACAGCGACATTCAGGAGCAAAAGCCGCTGGCGCTTGAGGAATTGGAAACATGCATATCTTAATCACCGCGGACACTTTGGGCGGTGTTTGGACGT
>DASXIL010000523.1:0-3565 GCA_036497985.1 Candidatus Angelobacter sp.
GGAAGTGTACGAAACTGCAATGGTGTCATCATTCTCATAGGTTCAGGCCTTACTCGCGGCGCTCCGGCCGTAGGAAGTAGCCGGGAGAAACGCATACTTGGGTTCAACGTCATTCTATGTGATTCGTTCTTTGTTCGCTACAACAAAATCTAGCGCAGCTATGGGGCCCTGGCCCACAACATATAGGTTTTTGCTCAAAAAGCTTATGGAAAACTCCGGAACCTATCTCGACTCCACGACTCCGCTTTGCCTGAATTTGCCGCTTGCCTTCGTCACTTTTTATCCCTCGATGGCCGGCTGTAACGGCGTGCTCACCGGCATCAGTGCCATCACACTTTCAGGCGTCATCTCTTTGCCCGCCACGTCGTGAGCAGCCTGGATCGCGATTACCGCCAGGTTGCCGAACGCCGCTGTCACGCGCTCCGTCGTTGCCGCATCGAAATCGCCCACTCCGCCGGAAGGCGCGACTGCGCCAAGGATTTGCTCAATGAACAGCGCCGCGTCGGTCACTGTTTTTAGCGTCTGTTTCAGCTTGTCTGCGGTGGAAATGCTGGTTACAGGATTTGTTGCCAAGATTGCACCTCATGAAAATCGGTATTTAGTAATTGGTATTTGGTACTTGGTGGAAGAACGGCCATTTATGGCTGCGAAAAATCATCTATTTTTATTTTGTCCGGGCTTCAGCCCCTGGAATCGCAGGCTTCAGAGCGGCCACCGCTGCCACAGGATCTTGAATATCCAGCTTTCCCACAGCTCCTACCGGCTTCTTCCCCATCAGCCCGCGCACGGCATTCAGCAACGCCGGAAACTGTTCCAGCAATCCCACAACCGCCGCTTGTTTTTCTTGCAATGTTGCAGTTTTGTCTTTTGCCACTTTGGCCACTGCATACGCGGCAAAGGCATCCACCGCGGCAATCTGCACCTGGCGCGCTTTCTCCACGGCCTGTTGCGCTTCGCGCGTCTGCGGCAGATAAAACACTTGCGGATCAAAGGCCGCATCCTGCGTGGCATTCTCTGAATTCCCGGCGCACGCGTGCCGGATGTCGGCGTCAAAGTGGTTATAGCCGGCCACGGCGCAATCAATCAGTGCTTTGCTCGCGGCCAGTGACGCATAGGTCGTCCGGTCCCACGTGCTCACGCACCCCGCCAGCAGCGCGCACGCAGGGATAGTCACGCACAATGCCAGCACGCTGGTAATCTTCGTCCAGTCAGTAATTCGCGCCGGCTGATTTCCCGGCAGCGGCGACTGCTTCAGATACAGCAGCACTGCCTTCACGCCAATCACCAGCGCGGCCGCGCCAATTTTCGTCAGCCCAGCCCGGGAAAAGTTAAAGCTCGCCGGATCCAGTTGCATGGTGGCCAGCGCGGTAATCACAGAGCTCAGCGCAAACACGCCCAGCCCCTTGAACCAGGTTGCAAGGTTCATAATTGTTTTCCTCTTTTCGATGTGAATTGTTTTAGGTTTCGATCACGAAGAGCCGTGTGCATTTGGCTTTTGCTAAATGCGTGCCCGTGGTGAAACAAGTATCAAGGCGCAACTTCAAGCGCTTGCGCGTTTGAGCCATCCCGCCAAATTCACAGCCTGGGCCGGGTTGTTGGCGGCTATGTGGCGGTAGTGCCGCTCGCTGAATTGGCAGAGCAGCCCGTAGAAGGTTCGCGGATCAATGGCATTGATGGCCACCAGGGTCTTCGACCCGATCTTGCCATCTTCGGCGAGCTGCTGGCCCTGGGAATTCACCGCACGCTGGGCATAGACTGCCGCCTGGTGTACTCCCATGTTCACGCCCATATCAAAAAGCTTATTGGCGACGTTCTGGTTTTCCAGTTTGGCCAGGCTCATGTGGTCCCAGTATTCGCGTTCTTCAATCTTTTCCGCCTCGGCCAGCGCGTCTTCTGCCGGACCTGTAAAGAATCCCTCAGGCAGATCAGGATGAAACTTTTCCGCAATGCCAAAGCGTGTTCGCCCACCGGCATCGATTGTCACCTTGCCGGAACGGGTTGAGTCTTCATGTTGCATCGTGAATAAAAATGCCGGTTTGAAATCGGCCATGGCTTTTCTCCAGAATTGAAATTGGTGATTCAGCCATCAGGAACGGTGATCAAAGCTCGTTTTCAGGGGTCGTTATAGAATTAACGGATTCCTGCTTTGGCTGTTCAACAGCGTCACCTTGAATTGCCGCCGTAGCCAGCTTCACGTGGCGCCAGCTCGTCCCTCTGGCAATACAACCGATGGTTGCGTGTGTCACGCCATATTCGCGGGCTATGTCACTCACACGCATGAAGCCTTCGGCCAGCATGGTCTTGATCCTTCTTACTTGCTCGGTCGTCAGTTTGGCACTCCTGTGTTTTTCACCGTGCGTGCTCCTGCCTTTCTCCATCATGTCTTTTACGTTGTCCATCATCGTTCCCAGAAACAAATGCTCAGGATTCACGCAGGCACGAACGTCGCACTTGTGGCAGACCACCAGCCCTGGCCCAATCTCGCCACGAAAAAGCTTCCACGCCAGCCGATGCGCTAGATACACCTTTCGCTCAAAACGCACCATGCCGTAGCCGTCGGCCCGCAGTTGCCCGCGCCATAGCCAGCACCCGCTCTTCGGCTCAGGACACACCTTGGCCAGAAATCTTTCTCTTGGAGTTAGTTTCATCGGAATTCACCGGAAGAAATGGCTAAAGCGCAAAAAAGAGCAGCGCGAGAATAAAATCGTTTTTGAAGCTCTGATTCGTGTTCACTCGCGTGAATTCGCGGCGGCTAAACACTGGCCGCGTGCTTTCCGTTTGCGCTGATTCCCTTCCTTTCGGCAAAGTCGGTCCACATGAGCTTGTGCTGATACACGATGATCGACATCTTGCGATAAATCCCCAGCAGCACCAGCAGGTTCGCTGCGGTAACAAAATCGGTAAAGTGAATTTGCATGGCTCCCCTCTCCTTGGAAAAATCACGCACGCGGTAAGAAAGCTGTCGCCCTTGGTAAATCAAGGGCGGTGATAGGATGTTTTGCATGACCGCCCCTGCAGGACAGGCAACGGAAAGGTTCCAATTCGGTGAAAATTGGACCCGGTTTCTTTCTCTCGTCGATGAAGACCGCATAACGGAAGCATGCGGCCGTCTTGCTGAAATAGTGGGTGACATCGGCGGAAAATTCTTCCTTGATGCCGGGTCCGGCAGCGGAATTCATTCTCTCGCCGCCATACGCCTCGGCGCGGCGCGCGTTTTGTCTTTCGATTACGATCCGAAAAGCGTGGCCTGTACTGCCGAGATGAAGCGCCGCTTTGCACCCATGGCCAACTGGCAGGTTGAAGCGGGATCAGCCCTGGACGAGCAGTATCTGCGGTCGCTTGGACAGTTTGACGTTGTTTATTCCTGGGGCGTGCTCCACCACACTGGCGCAATGTGGAAGGGCCTGGAACTCATCACTATCCCGGCGAAAGAGCGCCTTGTGATCTGTCTCTATGCCGATCAGGGCGCAGTCAGCAGGCTGTGGCGGTTCCTTAAGCGATGCTACGTCTCCTACCCATATTGCCGTCCTGCGGTCACCGTTGCGTCATTGATGACTCTTTGGTT
>DASXIL010000524.1:0-3653 GCA_036497985.1 Candidatus Angelobacter sp.
CTACTGTGGCCTGCGCCGGGAATGTTTACATGGCGAGCGCCGCGGATTCCGGCGATCAAGCTTTTGGAATTGGCGGGGGGCTGGGCCGTGTCATCCTCGCCCGTAATAATGAGCGTGGGGCAGCGGATCGCGGCCATCTCCTCCGCCCGGAACTGGCGCCGGTTCATCACCGCTGATAACGATTTGGCGATGTTGCGTGGGCGCGCCCGTAGTTTCCCGGTCCATTGCTCAAGCATAAAACGGCGTTCTGCACTCATGCGCGTGCTGCTACCAAAGAGTTCTTTCACCGCGATTGGCGTGAATGGCGCGGGGCTGAAGACCTTTACCATCTGCGCTAGAAAAGCGTACTTGATGCGGTTCAGCAGTTTCTCCCTGGTCGCCGTGGTATTCATCAGTGTGAGCGTTCGAATCAACTCAGGATGGTGTGCCGCCACGCGCATTCCGGCGAAGCCTCCCATGGAGAGCCCGGCGAAGTGGCAGGGAGCGGCCTTGAGAGCGCGAATCAGCAGCGCTGCGTCGTCGGCAATGGTGGACATGTCATAGCCACGGCCTATGTCTTCGGATTGGCCCTGCGCGCGATGGTCGTAAGCGATCACGCGATATTGTTTCTCAAAAGCGGCGCGCTGCGGCTCAAACATCGTGTGGTCCATAAGTAAACCATGCGAAAAGACGATGGTTTCAGGACCGCTGCCGGACTCTTTGTAAAACAGATTTACGCCGTTGATCAGGATGGTGGGCATTTGTTTTTCAATCCCGAGCGTAGCGAGGGAACCCTATTGTAACGAATAACATTCGGGAAAAATAACGGTCCGAAAAAGATCCATTGTCGGGCTACTTTGCAAGTTTATCGTGCTCAGGATTTTAGAAAATCTGGTGACCGTCAATATAATCGTTGCGGTAGGGTTTCCTCCCCTTTACTCGAGTCCGAAGTTTTAAAAATTACCGGCCTCCAAAACATGGCGAGGGTAGAGTTCCCTCGCTTCGCTCGGGATTCTAAAAAAACATGGACAACAAAGCCATTGCCAACATTTTTTATGAAACCGCAGACCTGATGAAGGTCGCGTCGGCGGACCCGTTTCGCATTCGGTCGTATGAGCGCGCGGCGGAGGCGCTGGAAGGCTGGCCACAACAAGTCTCGGAAATCTACCGGGACGAAAAGGCGCTGCTGGCCATTCCCGGCATCGGCAAGGGAATGGCGGGAAACATCCGCCAGCTGATTACGACGGGCAAGCTGGACATGCATCAGGAGATGCTGCAGAAATTCCGGCCGTCGATGCTGGAGCTGCTGAAGATTTCCGGACTCGGACCCAAGACCATTGCGCTGATCTGGGACGCCTTCCAGATCTGCGACGTTGACGGAGTGGCGAAGCTGGCCAGCGAAGGCAAGCTGCGAACGCTGCCTCGACTGAGCGAAAAGTCAGAACAGAAGATATTGAAGTCGATTGAGAATTACCGCCAGCTTACCGGGCGCTTTCTGCTCAACACCGCCGACGAAATTGCCACCAAGATGACAGACTTTCTGGCCGGGCTGCCGGGCGTCGAGAAGGTCACGCCTGCGGGATCGTTGCGGCGAGGACGCGAAACCGTGGGCGACCTCGATCTTCTGGTTACAGGAAACTGCTGCGATACGGAGTTGCATCGCAATGCGGTCATTGATCGCATTGTGAGTTTTCCGGGAATCCTTGAAGTGCTGGCCAAGGGCGAGAACAAAGTAAGTATCAAGCTGCGCAGCGGAATGCAGGTGGATGTACGGCTGCTTCCGCCGGATTCTTTTGGCGCGGCAATGCAATACTTTACCGGCTCCAAGAACCACAACGTTCAACTCCGCCAGCGTGCTATTAAACAGGGCTTCACGCTCAATGAATACGGCCTGGTGCGGGTGGAAGATAACAAACGCGTGGCGGGAAAGACCGAAGAAGAAATTTACAAGGCATTAGGCCTGAAATTTATCCCTCCGGAGTTGCGTGAAGACTGCGGCGAGATTCAGGCCGCTGCGGAAGACAAGCTACCCGAACTAATCACGCAGGATGATCTTCAGGGCGATGTGCACATGCATACCGTTGAGACGGACGGAAAATGCACGATTGAAGAAATGGCGCTGGCTGCGCGCGAGCGCGGCTATAAATACATGGCCATCACTGACCATTCAAAGAACCTGGCATTCGCGAACGGCCTGGACGACAAGCGCGCCGAAGCGCACATCAAGAAGATACGCGCTGCATCGAAGGCAATTGAAGGCATCACGATCTTTGCCGGCATTGAAGTAGACATATTGGCCGACGGCGAACTTGATCTTTCTGACTCCGTGCTGGAGCAGATGGACATTGTGATCGCCAGTGTGCACTCCCACTTCAACCAGGAGCCGGCACAGATGACGGACCGTCTGCTGAGAGTGATTGAGAACCCGAACACGTCATTGATGGGACATCCCACGGGGCGAATGCTGTTGCGGCGGGACGGCTTTACCTATGATTATGACAAAGTATTTACCGCTGCGGCCAAGGCCGGTGTAGCAATGGAACAAAACGCTTATCCTGACCGGCTCGATCTGCGCGACCAACATCTGCGGATGGCCAAAGCTAAGGGCGTGAAATTCATCATTAATACTGATGCGCACCATACGTCGCACATGGAGAAGATCCGCTATGGCGTTTTGCAGTTGCGCCGGGCATGGCTGACGAAGCAGGACGTGCTGAATACGCTGCCGGCGGCGGAGTTTGCAAAGATCGTGAGACGCGGCAGGCCGGTGCTGGCGGAGATTTCCTAACGCAAAAGCCTTCTCTATTTTTGCGCTGGCCGTGATTTCAGCATCTCACAAGAGTATGCTGTTTCCGGAGCAACTCTATGCCTGACGACACCAAGCCCACACCTCCGCCACCCAGCAATCCACCTAGCGCTAATGCAACCGTGAAACCAAAGGCGGCCGATCAGCCCGATGCTGGGCACATCCCCTTCACGGAAGAAATGGACAGCGCCAAGTGGACCCTACCGCCCATTGTGCCGCTGCTGATAGCAGCCGTGGTCGTAGGAATTCTGGTGGCATTGGTGGCGCTTTCAAATAGGACGAAGCCGAGCGCAGCGCTGGCCATCACCAAAGTGGTTTCTGCCGCGCAGGAAAGCAATACCATGGTGGCAATCCAGATCAAGCTGGATAACCAGGTGGAAGGCCCGTTGTGGATCAAGCAGATCCAGGCTGAGGTGGAAGCGCCGGACGGCAAGAAATACAGTGACAACGCTGCCCCGGCAGTGGATGCACCGCGCTATGTCGAGGCATTCCCTGCACTGGGTGAGGCGAAGGCTGACTGGCTCAAAGAAGATCTGAAGATTCCCACTAAAACATCTTTTAATGGCGTGGCGATTTTTTCTTTTCCCGTAGACAAGACGGCATTCGACAAGCGCAAGCAGGTAACGATGCGCATTCAACTTTACGACCGGCCAACGCTGGTAGCGACGAACACGCCCACACCGGCTCCCTGACATATAACTCAACCGCCGGGCCTTAGGTCATCGCAAAAAATATTTTTGCCTAATCGCATTTTCCCATTGACAAAACAAACATATGTAGTAGATTAACAGACGAGCATAGTAGTTGAGCTCTCATATGACCTTGCCAAAACTGACAAAACTGGAACTACAGATCATGGAAGTGCTGT
>DASXIL010000525.1:0-12713 GCA_036497985.1 Candidatus Angelobacter sp.
TGGTCTTCTTATGGTAACCCCGGAAGCCGGATGGATGCTTGATAATGAATCCATTCGCGTCAGTCCAGTTTCAAATTGGCACTCGATCAGTCCTGCCTGGTAGGTCAGTTTGGATTTCCACAGCTATTTAGGAAGTTAAAAAATCTTTATCCTCTGTCATCCTGAGCGACTCCGAGGGAGCGCTGCGACCGAGGAGGAGTCGAAGGACCCCGAGAATGTTTTGTCACACCATGCAGCCTCAGGGAGTTCTACCGAGAACTTATACTGCCCGTCGCGAACCGGGAACGATGGTAGCTCGGGCAGTGCGGTGAGAATTCCCTGACGCGGAACCGTTACCAAAGTCAGCACCGGGATCCTTCGACTCTACCTCGCTCCTAATGTCGCGAGGTGTCGCTCAGGATGACAGACGTAAGCTGGCTTCTTCGCATTGAGATGACCACGCCTCTTGCGCTTTGATAAACTTTCAAGTTCTCCCGTTGGATAGAAAAAGGATTCCCATGCCCCCACAAGTCTCCACCGCCCCGGAAGTTTCTCTCGCAGAGTTTCAGGCCGCGAGAAAAATCGTTTCATCGTTTGCTTATCACACGCCGTTGCTCACCTCGCGGCTGCTGAGCGAGCAAACCGGCTATGACATCCGGATGAAGGCGGAGATATTCCAGAAGGGGGGATCGTACAAGCTGCGCGGGCCGCTGAATAAATTCAGCCATCTTACGGAAGAGCAAAAAAAGCGCGGCGTGATCTGTTCATCAGCGGGGAACCACGCGCAGGGCGTGGCTTTGGCTGCGGGTGTTTACGGAATAAAGGCCGTGGTGGTGATGGCCACCAACGCGACGCAATCCAAGGTCGACGCCACGCGGGCGTACGGCGCGGAAGTTGTGCAGCACGGCATGATCTGGGACGAGGCTAACGAAAAAGCCAAGCAACTGGTGCAAGAGCGCGGCTACACCTACATTCATCCGTTCGACGACCTGCAACTGATTGCCGGACAGGGAACGCTGGGGCTGGAAGTCTATGAAGATTTTCCGCAGATTGATGTGGCGGTGGTCCCGATTGGCGGTGGCGGGCTGATCTCCGGCGTGTCCATGGCGCTGAAGCAGCTGAACCCTAAGATCAGGATCATCGGCGTGGAATCGTCCGACGGGCCGGGCATGAAGCGGAGCATTGAAGCCGGGCACGTGGTTACGCTGGACAAGATTGACTGCGTTATTGACGGGCTACGGGTAAAGCGCGTGGGCGAGAACAATTTCTCCATTGTGCAGCGCTTTGTGGATGACATTGTGACGCTGCCCGACAAAGAGATTTTTGACGCGATGATCTGGACCATGTCGCGCTGCAAACTGGTGGTTGAGGGAGCGGCCGCGGCGCCGGTGGCAGCGCTGTTGCATGGGCTGATCAAAGCGCCCGCTGGGTCGAAGGTGGTGGCCGTGCTGAGCGGCGGAAACGTGAACCTGGACCAGCTCAAAGGATTGAAGTGGAATTGAGGTCGTCTGCTTGTGCCAGCCGAAGGCCCATGGGCTTGCATTTGTGGTGAGCAATACGTGCGGTGTAAAGCATAAACGACACACGGCGTAGTGCCACTAGTACACCAGCGACAAATCCTTTGCGTTGCAATGGCAGATGCGATAGCTTACCCGCATGGCCAATCCACAGGATGAACTGGAAGTGCTGCGGGCGCAGATGGCGTCTTTGACTGCGCGAGTTCACCGGCTGGAGCAATCAGCGCGCATTGAACCCCAGATAACTTCAGCAACACAGGCCGCGTCCACGCCGCCTCCGCCACCTGTCATCAGACTTCCTGCTGAGGAAGCGCGGATCAGAGTCTTGCGTGAAGAGGCAGAGCGGGGACCGGTGCCGCCTCCGCCTCCCATGCCGCATATTCCGCCGAGGCCAAACGTGGCAGCGCCAAAGTTCGCCCAGATGGAACCACGCTCATCGGACGATCTGGAAGGAACCATCGGCAAGTTGTGGCTCAACCGGATCGGGATCGTCGCCATCCTCATTGGCGTTGCCTACTTCCTGAAGTATGCCTTTGACAGCGGCTGGATCGGCCCCGGCGGTCGCGTAGCGATTGGCCTGATTGCAGGCATTGCCGTGGTGGTATGGAGTGAGAGCTTCCGCAGAAAGGGCAGTGCGGCGTTTTCTTATTCGCTCAAAGCTGTTGGCATAGGCATTCTTTATTTGTCTTTGTGGGCAGCGTCGCAATACTTCCATCTGGTTCCTGCATCAGTGGCGTTCGTGGCCATGATCCTTGTGACCGCTTCCACAATTACC
Organism: Candidatus Angelobacter sp.; assembly: GCA_036497985.1. Taxonomy (GTDB): domain Bacteria; phylum Acidobacteriota; class Terriglobia; order Terriglobales; family Acidobacteriaceae; genus Angelobacter. The sequence continues at coordinate 2,272 of DASXIL010000525.1, forward strand.
CTGGCGCTCACACAGGACGCGGAGATACTGGCCGTCTACGCAATGATTGGCGGGTTCAGCACGCCCGCGCTGGTTTCTACCGGAGAGAACCACGAGATCGTTTTGTTCTCATATGTCCTGCTGCTGGACCTGGCGATACTAGCGATGGTGGCTTTCAAGCCCTGGCGGCGGATCGTGTGGGGCGCCATGCTGGGGACCGCGGTCATGTATATCGGCTGGGCGGCCGAATACTATGACGGGTCTGAGCGGACGGTTACGATTTTATTTGCCTCAGCATTCTTTGCGGTCTTTGCGCTGGTGCCGCTGCTTACGCCGCTCTCGCGTTCACGCTGGCATCCCGGCATGTCCGTTACATTGACGCTGCTGCCGCTGGTAAACGGCGGAGCCTATTTTCTTGCGCTGTATGCCATGTATGACCGTGAGACCGTTACGCTCACATGGTATGCGCTGGCGCTGGCCGCCGTGTATCTGCTGCTCAGCAGCCAGTTCAAGCGGCGCGTCGGCAGCGATCCAGACGTGGTGAAGACGGTCAACCTTCTTCACGTGGCGGTGGCGATTGCCTTTATCACGATTGCCATTCCGCTTAAGCTGGACGCGCACTGGATCACGATTGGCTGGCTGATTGAATCTGCTGTGCTGCTGTTTGTGGCAGTGAAATCGGAAGCGCATTTTCTGCGCATTTTTGCCGGATGCACGTTGGCGCTCGGCGTGTGCAGGCTGCTGTTCATCGATAACTTCAATGTTCAGACACTGGTCTTCAATGCTCGTTTTGCAACTTTTCTGGTAGCGATTGCCATCCTGGCCGGAATCGTCGCCGCCGGAGAGCGCTTTGCTTCAGAACGAGAGATGCCATTTGTGAAGTTGGCCGGCATTGCGCTGAACCTGCTGGCACTGATCGCCCTTACGCGTGAGGCTAACGATTACTTTAGCCGCCAGATCGCAGGAGAGTACCAGCATCGCGGCATGTATGCAGCCACGCGGCAACTGGAAATCGCGCGCGATTTCAGCTTCTCCGCCATATGGATTGTGTACGGCGCAGCGTTGATGATTGCCGGTTTCTGGAAGCGCTTAGCGTTCATCCGCTGGCAGGCCATGGTGCTTCTGGCAGTCACCATTGGCAAAGTCTTCCTGTATGACTCGCGCTATTTGCAACAGGTCTACCGCATCCTGAGCTTCATTGCGCTGGGCGTGCTGCTGATGACCATCTCTTATGCTTACCATCGCGACTGGTTTAAGTTATCTCCGAAGAAAAGCGGCGGCGCCGCGACGGAGCAGGAGACGGCATCATGAAGATAGCGGCGGCATTGCTGGCAGCTGTGATTTTTGCCGGACCTTCCATTCCTTATTTCAAGTATCAAAGACCGGTGCAGGCCCAGCCCGGAGGGCAGCGATTTTTGGCGGTGGATGAACAGACATGGAAGAATACGCGGCGCGATCTGGGCGATCTGCGTCTCTATAGCGGCCAGCAGGAAGTGCCTTATGCCCTGATCGTTGAGCGCGGCAGCCGTGAAAACGACAATAAAGATGTGCGCGTGCTGCAACAGTCAGTGGTGGGCGGCAAGACCCAGTTCATGATCGACATGACAGATGTGGCGGAGTATGACCACATTGCTCTGAGGCTGGCGGCAAAAAATTTTGTAGCGCATGCCCGAGTGGAAGGCCAGGAAGACCTGCATGGCACGCAGTGGGCGCTGCTGGCGGAGTCGATTCTTTACGACATGTCAAAAGAACATCTGGGCGGTAACAGCATTCTGCGGCTGCCGCTTTCCACATACAAGTATCTGCGCGTCACCATTGACGGCCCGGTAAAGCCTGCGGACATTCTGGGAGCAAGCTCAGAATTTCGGCAGGAGCAGAAAGCCGTGTGGCGCGATGTGGGCGGAGCGCCAACAGTGGCGGAAATGCCCATGAGCGCGGCGCGCGGCGATTCTTCCCGCATGGGACGCAAAGGCACTGTGCTGACGTTTGCCGTCCCGGAAAACGTTCCGGTGAACCGCGTGACATTCGATATCGATCCGGCGCAGCCGAACTTCCGCCGCTCAGTGCAGGTGGAAGGCGATAAGGACGCCTACATCGGATCAGGGGAGATTGATCGCGTCCACATGGTGCGGTCCGGCCAGAAGATTGATTCCGATGATTACGATGTGAGCTTTTCCGCGGTGGGGCACAAAGAGATCAAAGTCATCATCGATAACGGCGACGATCCGCCGCTGAAAATTAAGAGCGCACGGCTTCAGCAACTGGAACATCGGCTCTACTTTGACGCACCGGCATCCGGGCCGTTGACGCTTTACTATGGCGACGAAAAGCTTGATCCGCCTGTCTATGACTATGCCAAGCTGTTTTTGCTAGCGAAAGACGCGGCCCCGGCACAGCTTGAAACAGAACAAACCAATGCGGCGTATACGGGAAGGCCGGATGAACGTCCGTGGACAGAGAAGCACCCGGCGGTCTTGTGGATTGCGATTGTGGCCGCAGTACTGATCTTGGGCGCGATTGCCTTGCGGTCAATGAAGACCGCAGTCGCGGCTTAGTGAAAAACAGCCATCGATTCTTTTTTCGGCTGGCTGGCCAGATTCTGAACATAGCCTTTCAGCCGCTCTTCAGAATCTTCCGCCGTGAATCCGTTAAACGCGATTCCCATGCCCACGCCGGGATGCGAACTGACCGTTTTACCGGCAACGTGAATTTCTTTGTCGCCAGCCTTGATGTCAAGCGTGACTACCTGGCCCGCTGGTAGTGGTGAAAAGGTAAATATGTAACAACCGCCCAGCGAGATGTCGCCCACCGTGCCCCAGTAGCCCGTCTGGCCGATTTCAGGATGAACACGCACGCCGGTGTCGCACACAAAGCGCGGGAACCTGCGACGCTCTTTATATTCAACTGCCATACAACAACTCCTTTGCTACCTCAGACCCGTACCTCCCCTTGAACCAGATTGGCAGTATTGTTCCACTGTTTGGAACCGCCGGAGCATTACGTTGGATAGGGGTGGAAAGGTACAAAAGGGCTATGTACGGCGGTTTGGGCTTTGCTCCCGAGCGAAGAGAGGGAACCCTGCCAAGCCGAAGTCGCACTGGATTGTCAGCAATGAATTTGAATCAGCTCGTGAAGTTGAAGCACGGGAGTCAAAGGGCAGGCTGTCTTTGTCCTATTGAGCATGCGTGGCGGTAGGGTTCCCTCACCCGCTACGCGGGATTCGGAATTGCAGAAAAGATTACCGCAACGCTTCTTCCACTTCGCTGAGCCAGTCGGGTTTCTTCAAAACTTCACGCGGTTTTGGTCCATCTGCCGCTCCCACAATTCCATCGTTTTCCATAAGGTCAATCAAATGTGCGGCGCGGCCATAGCCGATACGCAGCCGCCGTTGCAGCAGGGAAGTGGACGCTTTGCCAAATTCAATCACTAGGCGTACCGCGTCCTGATAAAGCTCGTCGTGCTCGCCTTCTTCGTCGTCGCCAGCGCTTCCAGCGTCGGCGGAGCCAGTAACGGCTTCGCGTTCTTCTTTGGGGACTTCCAAAAACTTCTGCTCGTACTGCGCCTGCGCCTGGTTGCGCCAGAATTCCACCACGGCATGCGTCTCTTTTTCTGACGTGTACGGCGCGTGCAGCCTGTGCACTCTGGCTGATCCCGACGGCAGATAGAGCATGTCGCCTTTGCCCAGCAGAGATTCCGCGCCGTTTGCGTCGAGGATCGTACGTGAATCGATCTTCGTGGCCACGCGGAATGAAATGCGCGACGGAAAATTCGCCTTGATCAAGCCGGTAATCACGTCCACTGACGGGCGTTGCGTCGCCAGCACCAGGTGAATCCCGACGGCCCGGGCCATCTGCGCCAGACGCGTAATCGATTCCTCGACGTTCGACTGGTCCAGCATCATCAAATCAGCCAGCTCGTCAATGATGATCACAATCTGCGGCAGCGGCTTCTCATCAGTCTCGTCTTCAAACAGGCTGGGCGTATCGCTTTCAAACAGTTTGTTGTACTGCTCCAGATTTCTTACGCCTTTGGCCGCCAGCACTTTCAGGCGGCGTTCCATCTCGCGGACGGCATTGCGCAACGCGTTGGCCGCCAGCTTGGGCTCAGTGATGATCGGGACGTACAAGTGCGGCACGCCTTCATAAATTCCCAGCTCCAGCCGTTTCGGGTCGACGAGAATCAGCCTCACCTGCTCCGGCGTGGACTTATACAAAATCGACATGATCATCGCATTGATCGCCACGGATTTTCCTGAGCCCGTCGATCCGGCAATCAGAAGATGCGGCATCGTCGCTAAATCCGCGGTGATAATGCGGCCATTGATGTCTTTGCCCATCGCCAGCGTGAGCTTCGATTTCGTTCCCAGAAATTCCTGTGACTCCACCACTTCGCGCAGCCAGATCGTTTCGCGATTGTGGTTCGGCACCTGTATCCCGACCGTCGATTTACCCGGCATGCGCTCAATCAAAATGCTCTCCGCGCGCAGCGCCAGGCAGAGATCGTCGGAAAGGGAAGTAATGCGGCTATACTTCACGCCTGCATCCGGCTTGAATTCGTAGGTCGTCACCACCGGGCCGGGATTGATCTGCGTTACCGCGCCGCCTACTGAAAATTCCCCGCATTTGTCCGTCAGGACTTCGGCCAGCGCTTTTACTTCCGCTTCATTTATGGCCTGATGGTCTTCGCCCCGATGCAGCAGCGAACTCGGCGGCAGCTTGTATCCTCCGGCAGCAATCTTTGGCAGCACAGTCTTGCGTTTTCCTGAAAGGTCTTCGCGCGCATGAATCGCCGGCTCGATCTCAGCCGAAGAAGCCGAAGCCGCGCTTAAGCCACTAGCTCCCGCGCCACTCGCCGCCGACCCACTTCCAGCCTCGCCGGCGTTCGCGGCAGCAGAGTCCATTGCCTGTGCAAACGCCGCCTGCATCGCAGCATCAGCCGTTAAAGGCTCTTCATCATCTTCAAATGTCCGCTCGATGCCATTCTTCACCGGCGCAGCAGCTTCCTGCTGTGCGCGCCTGCGCGCCAGCTGTGCCGGAGACACAATCACTCCGCGCTCATTCGCGTTGCGCAGCTCCGCCGCTTTCGCAGCTTCCTTCTGGGCTTTCTTCTGGGCCACGGCTTTCGCCCGCGCGGCGCGCCAATCCTGGAAGCGCTGCCACAGCGCATAAACAAAGGCAAAGCGCGTGTTCAGCCAGATCTGCATGTTCACAAATGAGAACGCGGTGGATAGATACATCGCCACCGCCACCACCGCTCCGCACACAATGTATGCGCCAACGGTATTGAAATAGTGGAGCAGCACGTCGCCCACAATGCGGCCCAGCAGGCCTTCAATGGCCACGGCATGCATCCAGCGCAGGTGGCCGGGCAGCAGCGCCAGCAGCGCCGGAGTAAAGATCAGCAGTATCGCCGCGCCCAGCGCCTTCGCCCCCGCAGAAGCCACCGGCCTGGACTTAAACCAGCGCGCGCCCAGCAGGGCAATCATCACCGGGGCGGCAAACACAAATATGCCAATCGACTGCAACAGCAGGTCGCTCACCATGGCGCCAAACAGTCCAATCCAGTTGTGCGCGGAGCCAGAGCTCAGCGAACCGGCGGTATTCAGCGAGGGGTCCAGCGGCGAATAACTGGCCAGGGCCAGGAAAAGGAGTGTCGCGGAGACAAACAGCAGGAACCCGACCAACTCATTGAGCCGGCGGTTCTTCGTAGGCGTGAACGCACGCAGAAAATACTTCATTGGGGTCTGTCCTTTAGCCCGTAAGCCGCGGTAAAAGCCGCATTTTCGCTAGCCAAAGCCGCGTTGCAGGCCAAAAGTCCAGAGTACACCAGAGCCTGCTCATTATAACGGAATCCTCGCGCGAAATAGGACGGAATTCCGTAGTCCTTTAGGACCATGGGGTAACGAGACATGTTCCTGCTTTTAGATGCAAGCTGCTCAATCCGCGACCGGCATGGGCATAAAACCTAATCTTTACCACGGAGACGCGGAGGCACGGAGTCAGCACGAAGATTCGATATATGAAGATTCCGATATATGAGCATAGGGATTATGGCACGTTTGGAAGATCAGAGGCGGATGGCGCTTTGGCAGTAATGTTAGAGCTTTCGGAACCATCTGCTTTGTTTGCGGCTGACTGAGCAGGAGTGGCGCTTTGGAAATCCGCCTTCCCGCATCCACAATAGTCCAACTCACATTTGCCGTCTTTGTGGACCCAATCATAATGACCGCACTGTTCACAAGTATTTAGTTTTCTCATTGCAGCTTAAACCGCAACTTTCGAACAACCGCGTCCTCATCACGCAGTTGTGATTCCCATATCCGTATCACACACCAGCCGTCACGCCTTAGCCTACGGGCGACCCGCCTATCTCGCTGTTTGTTGCGCGCGATTTTTGCACGCCAGTATTTCCTATTTGTCGCAGGCATCCGAAAGCGACGTGGATTGCCGTGCCAAAAGTCGCCGTCCACAAAAACTGCAATACGTTTTAGTGGGAAAACGAAATCTGGCTTGCCTAGCAGGCAACTATTGCGCCGCCATCCTGTGATCCCATTCCGCCGCATAATGTGAATCAAGCGAAGTTCAGTGGATTCATTCCGGCGGCTTCGGATTCGGGACATGATTTGCGAACGCACGTTGGCAGAAAACATGTCCATCTAGCACCTACTATAGAGTATCTAAAACGCATGTTATTGGATTTTCGCCTATACCGCGGGAATATTCGTAGTTGAATTGCCGAGATGGGGCGTAAGCTAATGCAATGTCGGGATGCTTGATTTGCCAATGAGATAGCGACACTGCCGAGAGCTTTGGACCGAGCGACGCAGCGACAACGTTGAACTGCCCAAAATGAGATTTTAGAGCAGCTTCCATTGCAGCCAACCCATGATCAGGTGAATACGAGTCGAGTTCAACAAAATGTGGATTCTGTACTCTCTCCAGCAAACGCCTATTGTGCGCTACGTTTCTAACGGCATTTTCAAACTGTGAACCACTCTGAAGCCCAATTATGAGTGTACGGGGTTCAAAGAACTGCATTATCTGGATGGCACGATCGACATCAAAACCACTCACGAGAAAAAGACAGGTCTCTCGGCCCAACTCAGCGATACCGGAATGTTGGTATATAAGTCGCGGCCGGTCGGTATCGCGCGTTAACCATTCAGGGCTGTAACTTCCAGGTTTATGATAAACATACGAAATATGGCTGCCGCTGGAACGAAGAGCTGAGAATACCCACCATATTACTTCCCGCGGCATAGTTGTGATGTCGACAAGAACTGATCGGTGAGCCCACCCAGTCCCCGAAAATTTTTCGCGAATGGCACGCCATAGTTGAACCGGCTGACGTTGCACGATTAACTCATTGCTCTTGATCCCTTTTTGCCCCGCCAAATCCATCAGCGCGCTTCTGGACATATTGGTTTTATCCGCATATTCACCAAATGTCAGGATGAAAAGCTCCTTTGGCATGAAGGTCTCCAAATCAACTTTTAACCCTTCAAGGAAGCGCTCCTCCCACCCCGCTACCGCTATGACGGCATCAATCTTCTGGGTCAAATAGCCCTCCTTGGATTGTGGTGGCTTGAGCGGTTTCTTCAAAAGGAAATGGAACGCCATTTGCGGCCGCCCATACATCATGAGCTTTCAAAGAAACTCGAGCATGTTGCCCTACGACATCAAGTCCGCGAATTGGCCAGAGCATCCTATTGGGAACATAGAAGGTCTCACGCCTCCCTTCGTCCTTAGCAGGTCCGCTTCGAAAGTACAACAGCTGAGCGCGGCGCGCGATATGCAGAAGCGGCATGATGACCAATTCATAATCGTTAGTCAGTCCTGAAATGCTGAAGGCCAATGCTCGCGGCTCTGACCTTGCGACTAATAACCTCTTCCTAAATAATTCACCAAGATTATCCAGGAGTTGATAAATCCGCTTTGAATCTTCCAGCGTGCAGTTGTCTATAGAAGTCGCCAGAGACGATGCGATCCATTGCCAGAGACTCTCGCTACGTTCACGAAGAACTAATGACTGAATGGACGGAGGTATGTTGCTGATTGGCTTGCCACGGGCGTCATCTCCCAACCCTGAATACACGGCATCATACATCCAGTAGCATGGCATGAGCAGGTTACGTATCACGCCTGTCGAGACATGACAAATCGTATCAAATCCAGAATAGGGCGGCAGGTTGGCGCGTCTGGCTCGCTCACGAAAATACTTTACGCGTGAATATTTATAGATGTAATCTTTGCGTTTCTTGGCGTCGGCTTCAGAGGGGTATCGTATCGCAGCCTCCTTCTGGATTTCATCCCGGCAGCGATCTAGATCCTTGCGAAATTCATCGCTAGCAGGGAAGAACTCCTCAGATGTGGTTGCAACACTGATGTTCTTCAAGCGGCGCTCAATGACATCCTTAGCTAATTTCCCAAAATCTGACAAAGGATTCTGGAAAGGTTTTTGCAAGTCGATGCTCAAAAAGTCATGCCCTTCCAGAATCACGCCTCTAGATGCAGTGCGATAGTCATAACCAATAGCATCTGCAACCGCGACTTTAAAGCTAAAAACTGATCTATCTCTATACGCAATCCAAGAATTTAGAGCGGCCTTTTGGTGCATATTCAAATCATGTGCATCATCGATGAGAAGCAGAAAATGCGCATTGCTGAGGGGCAGAGATCTGCGTAATGCGTGGAGAAGCGGGTGCACCAAAGATGTAAATGTGAATGCAGATTGTCTAAACTCTTCCAGCCGCAGACTATTAAGAGCCGACTGGGAGCGCCGCGATTCACGCTGAATGTAAAGCATTAGAGCCCGCATTAGGCTTTGCTCCGGCTGCAAATCAGCCCCCAAAACATATATCAGGTCCTCACGCAGCTGTACGTCATCGCCAATCGAAACATCCTCGGGCAACCATGTCATTCCCTGAGCAATGGCATAAGCAATACCAAGAACCATGAAGTGTTCGGAAATCAGGGCAGCGAGAACTTGATCTTCGATAAGTTCGTATTCTCGCTTGTGCGTGAGCGTCGTGTTGCAGGGGATGTAAATCCCGATGAAGTTGAGGTCTGACGCCTTGCCATTGTTTGCTCTTAGTCGTTGCACGGCAATCGAGTTATAAAGCAGAGTCATGCTCTTTCCAGAGCCGCGCTCACCCAACAGAAAGACATTGCGGTTCGACTGAATAAAACGCGTGAAGTTGTGATCTTCGATGAAAACGTCTGCGATGAACTGCGGAGCTAACGTCGTGGCCTGCTCGTATTCAAATGGGTTTTTGTACGAAGTCATACTTTTCCGCACACTTTTTCAAGCATCTTGACGAGATCCGAAATCTCGTAGCGACTGTCGATCTGCTCAATAGATTTGGTATATTCTCCTGGCACCAGCAGGTCCGAGATAACGATTGGCGGGATCTCAAGATCGAGGTTTTGCCCATCATGGTAAAAATTGAAGCAAGCACCGGTCTCTTTGAAAGCCGCTAAGAGGTTGCAGTAGTACTTACAATATCGTCGTTCCTGATCAATCTTTGATACCCGCATATAAGTAAATCGAAGCAGCTCCTCTATGGGGATTCCATGTCCAACCTCTAGTGCTGCCTTTCCCGGCTCAAGATCGATGTTATAAGTGACAGCGATTCTGCCCAATCCTGGCTCAATACAATAATCCGAAATGCTCGAATATTTATGAAATATACGGCTATCTGGAGAGTACATTTTATGATTTTGAAGATAAGCAGACGTCCTATGGGGACCTTCGGCAAGCTCATCGCTAAAGCGCAAGACCGCGGCAAGTTCTTGCCCACGAATTGAATGGCCCAGTAAGGACAGGCGGTCAACATCCCGCAACGTATCCTTGGTTCCGTCTTTCGCGGAGCCAGTGTGGGCGCCCGCGATGGATAATATAGCAGTTCGCTCGGTGCCGAAGCGCGGTTCCCGTTTTCTACACGCATCGTAAATTCCTGAGATATTTTTTTGGTGAGCCTTTCTTCCGTGCAGATTTCCCACATCGTGGAACAGAATGGAAATATTGAGCATGTAAAGCTCATAAGGGGTGAAGTACGGAGTCGCTTCACCGATTAGCGCATTTGCCCTGTTCATGACATCCGCAAGGTGGCTTTCACTGTGGTCAGTCAGATCCGGCTCAGCAGTGGGAATTAGGCCGACGATTTCCTCAGTTACAAAACGGCGTGCAGTTGCGTAGTCAGCCCAGAGTGTCGTCTTAGACGGTTCAGTAATCTCGCCAAGACGTTCTTTCAGGAGGCTTTCTAGTGGCTGTTCCGACCACATAAAATCTCCTCGCCAGCCTCACGCAATATTGATTCGAACACAACTTGGGCAAGAAGCGGGGGAACAGCATTCCCAACTTGCTGCTGTTGAAATCCAATTGAGCCTACAAATTTGAAGGTATCTGGAAATGACTGAAGGCGAGCCGCTTCTCGGACGGAAAGCCCACGATTTTGTGTTGGG
>DASXIL010000526.1:0-7425 GCA_036497985.1 Candidatus Angelobacter sp.
CTTTGAAAGAGACGATGACAAAAAGCTGGTGGCAAAAGTGTTTGTCACCTGCGATCTGACGATCCATGGCATTGGTTCACATTCAGCCACTGGAGAAGAATGGATCGACGACGACCATGCCGGAACCAGCGCTGAAGCTCAGGCATTCAAGCGGGCCTGTGCATGCTTCGGGCTTGGCAGATATTTGTATTACTTCACTGAGACATGGGTTGACTTGAATGACCGGCAGCAGCCTTTGGAAAAGCCCCAGCTTACTGGATGGGCAACGCCTGAAGGCTGGAACCAAGGCATGCGTCCCCAGGCAGTTAGTAAAGACCGCGAAGCGAAACCTACGCCTCGACACAAATCAGCGAGGCCCAACCGGCAGGAGCACAACGTTCAAGGAAATGCGTTCAAATTGATCCAGCAAATCGAAGCAATGGCTGAACCGCTGGGTAAAAAGCTGTATCGTGGTTTGCTGAAAACTGTTGGGCACGTTTGGAAACCGAGCGATATTACCGATACGGCCTTGCTGGAGAAGGTCTTGGCAGAGATGCAAATCGCTGAACAAGAAGTGACTCGTCTGGAGACCGTCCGGCAGACGATCAGCGATGAAGACCTGCGCCCAGTTCTGCAATTGCTAAATCTCAAGTCACTGGACCAGGTGGATAATCTGGATGTTATGCGCAAGCTCAGCCTTGCATTAGAGCAAAAAACCGGCAGCTTAGGCGCTGTATAAATTCAAGAGCAATTGACAGATGTGAAGTCCGGAGTAACTCATCACTTGCAGCAGAAATTAATGTAGCTCTACGCCCATCAACTCGGTCACCATGGTCCACTGTTCCCAGGCATAGCGCCAGATTGAAACGGAGTGCAGGTTTTCAAACGAGTGGAAGTCGCGCTCATTCATCGCCTGTTGTTCTTCCAGATAAACCTGGCTAACGAAATCACAGTCATTGCAGCGGACTATATAAGGATAGTTTTCGGCCATTCCTGTCACACTCTGGGGGATGGGCCCATTGTTGAGCTTTTCTTAATCCCATGCACTAAGGCGCTTCACTTAGTGCATATGGGATATTTAGCTGATCGGTGGAAATATTGCGCAAAGATTGATGCGGAAGCATCGCTAAAAAGTAATGATCGAAGTTAATTGAAAAAAGAAGAGATTGGAAAGTGGAGCGAACTATGACCGCATGATGCGGGCCTTGATTTCCGGTTCCCAGATCACATTGCCGGGTTCCAGGGTCTCAACGCCGACCTGGCCTTGCTGCGAAGTGCCTTCCTTGCCGATCCATGCAACTTTATAGCGGGCGCGGCGGTTCTGGCGCTGTAACCAGATGGTCTGTCCTACGGTCTTGACTCCGGGCGGCGCAACAAGCCGGGCTCCGGTGGCGGAAATTTCATAGGTGCAACAATTCTGCGATTCAATGCTGGCAACATCCGGAAATACTTTTACGGGCACGGCAAGATGCAGCCGTTTTTCATGGCGTTTTTCAGGGGCAGTTGTGAGAGTGGCGCCGCCAGCCGGCGCGGTTGGGGTAACTTGCTTTGGTTCCATGACCTTTCGAGTATCGCGGCTGGTCTCTCTTTGGTCAATATTACTTTCGTTTGTTTGGTTTGAAACGGATTCCAATCCGGCAGCAGACCCTGCGGGATGCGGCAAAACCGGTTACAATAGTTTCTTAGTCCCTCCCGACGAGACAAAACATGATTCATTTTCCTGTGCCCGAGGCCCTGACCTTCGATGACGTATTGCTTTTACCCGCGCTGTCTGACATTGTGCCCGCTGAGGTAAACACGCAAACGCAGCTTTCGCGGAACATTCGTCTTAATATCCCGATCGTCAGCGCCGCCATGGATACAGTGACAGAATCTCGCCTGGCGATTGCTATTGCGCAGGCGGGCGGGTTGGGCATTGTGCACCGCAACCTCTCGATAGAGGAACAGGCTGACGAGGTGGACAAAGTAAAACGGTCTGAGAGCGGCATGATCATGGACCCGATCACGCTTTCTCCCGATCACAAAATTGCCGACGCATTGGAATTGATGCGCCGCTACAAGATTTCCGGTGTGCCGGTAACCAAGAACAAAAAGCTTGTCGGCATTCTTACTAATCGCGATCTGCGCTTTGAAACGCGCACGGACATTCTGATCAGCAAGATCATGACCAAGGACAATCTGATCACGGTGCCGGTGGGCACTACGTTGGAAGACGCGGAAAAGATCCTGCATGAGCATCGCGTGGAAAAGCTGCTGGTGGTAGACGACAAGTACAACCTTAAAGGCCTGATCACGGTAAAAGACATTCAGAAAAAATTGAAATATCCGGGCGCCGCAAAAGACCAGCACGGGCGGCTGCGCGTGGGAGCCGCGATAGGCGCAACCGGTGATTTTCTAGAGCGGGCGCAGGAAATGGTGAAGGCAAAAGTAGATGTGCTGGCGATTGACGCCGCTCATGGCCACACCAGCCGCGTGATTGACGCAGTAAAGACGATTAAGTCGAAATTGCCGGAAGTGGATTTGCTGGCCGGCAACGTGGGAACGCATGAAGGCGCGTGTGCGCTGATAAAGGCCGGCGCTGACGCCATCAAGGTTGGAATCGGGCCAGGATCAATTTGCACCACGCGCATTGTTACCGGCGCCGGCGTTCCACAGATTACCGCGATTGCTGAAGCAGCGCGCGCCTGTCGCGATGCGCAGATTCCAGTAATTGCCGATGGTGGCATCAAGTTCTCCGGCGACATCAGCAAGGCCATTGCCGCGGGCGCAAGCGTGGTGATGATCGGCTCACTGTTTGCAGGAACGGAAGAGAGCCCGGGCGAAACAATTCTTTATCAGGGACGCTCATTCAAGTCTTATCGAGGCATGGGATCGCTTTCCGCCATGGCCGCTGGATCAAGCGAACGCTACGCGCAGAGCGCTGAAGATTCTTCCACGGAAAATATGGGCATACGCGATGAAAATCGCGGCAGCAACCGCGTGGACAAATTGGTGCCGGAAGGAATTGAAGGCCGAGTTCCTTATCGCGGCACGCTGGCGGAGATGGTGTATCAACTCGTGGGCGGCGTGCGGTCCGGCATGGGCTATTGCGGCACCAAGAGTATTCCTGAATTGCAACAGAAGGCGCGGTTCATCCGCATCAGCGGCGCAGGGCTGCGTGAGAGCCACGTGCATGATGTAATCATTACGCGTGAAGCTCCAAATTACAGACTGGAATAGGCGGGACGAAAAATTGTCATTACCAGCCGCCGTTCATGAGCCTGTAACCACTGCTTCTCCGCGCAAGCTGCGCGCGTGGATCCCCACGCTGATCTGGCTGTGCGTGCTTGCGCTTTTTTCCACGGATACGTTTTCTGCCGAGCACACGGGCAGCGTGCTGTTGAGAATTTTGCACGCGCTGTTCGGAACTAGGTTCGATGAACAGTTTGAGAACATTCATTTTCTTGTCCGCAAGTCAGCACATTTTTGCAGCTATGGATTCCTGGGGGCGCTGGCATTCTTTTCCTGGCGCGCCACGCTGCCGGCGCGTCCGCGATGGACACTCCGCTGGAGCCTGCTGGCGCTGATGGTTGCAGTGACTGCCGGCAGTCTGGACGAACTTCACCAGATATTTGTTCCCTCACGCGGCCCAAGCCTACGCGACGTGTTTATCGATATGATGGGCGGCATCTTTTTCCAGCTGGCAATCGCCATCTGGATACGATGGCGCGACAAGCGCCCTGCACAATAAGCCGCGCTGCACCATAAGCCGTGCTGGTTGCGATATTTGTTCGCCAAAATCTCTCTATTTTTTGCAAGATTCCCACAAAATCAGCAACTCTCAATCGAGCCTGCTGCATCTGAACCATTCTCGGCCACTCCGCGGAGGCAGGAATGAGAATCTGGCGTGCGATGAAGGTCTTCTACGAGATCGTTACCGATCGCGAAGTTTATTTCCTGCTTGGGCTTGCCATCAGGGACTTGTTCCGGAAAACCAAGTCAGATCCAAAGCCAGCTGTGGCGGTGAAAAAGCGCGCCAAGGCGATGTCTGCCGGGCGATTCTGAAAATTTTTGCGTAGCAAAAAAGGCACCCTCCCACTTTCCCCTGTAAAAGCAAATAACCCCGCACGTTGGTGCGGGGTTATTCGGTAAGCTGTTGGGATTGGCTGAAGGCGCGGAGGCCTTATACGAATCACAACTTCGCTCAGGACTTAAAGACTCACGCCTTAAGCCTCAGCCACCTCACGTATACCACTACAATCAGAATTCTTCATATATTTGGATCGCCCTCCTTTCCCGTGTAACCGCAGAATATCGCCACATAACTAAAAAGTCAACAGTGCGATTTTCGCGATTTTCAGGCCCTTGCGCTGCAGCTAATCCCTCCAGAGCTCGCGCCGCCAGAAGGGAAATAGGTCTTCCAGTTCCAGGTCGTCCCGCCACGAGCCTCTTTTGCCATACCCGACATAAACGGCCGACGATTCGACGGAAATTCTGGAGCGGGATGGCATTCTGGAATCGGCGCTACTGAAACCGGATTCCTGCAAAGATAGACGCGCCCAGGATTCCAGCACAATTCCTTTATCCAGCACACGATCCAGGAGGCTGATCAGGTCATCCGTATTGGCGATGAGTTCGCGCATTTCTTTCCTCAACAGTAGGATGCTCAAAACCCGCTTCGCGATCAACGGGGATGAATTGGGCCGCTCTCTTTTTCCTGTTCCTCTCTCTCTTCCACCTTCATCCAGGTTTTGAGTGAGGCCAATTCAAGATCGGTGGCCTTTCGTCCCAGGGACTTCTTCATTCTGCGCCGCACCTGCATGGTCACGATCCAGCCCGAGACCGCCGCTGCAATTACGACGCCGAGTATGTACAGAGTGCCAATCGCATCAAACATCTGTCATCCTTACTTCGTTTTCTTCACCCTGGCTTTGGCTGGACGCGCCGCCGCCAGCTTGTCGGCCGTCACAAATACCGGCTCAATGTCCGTGGGCACGCCCTTCAGCCGTTCCAGCGCACTCTTTACTTCAGGGCGCAGCACCATCATTTCGCTCATCAGCTTTTTTGTGCCGTCGTAATCGCCGGTGGCTTCCAGCGTGAGTAGGTCGTGGTCCAGGCCGGCCACGGCGTCTTTGATTTTGTTCAGGTCAACGCTGAAGGTGCCGTCAGAGTTGGCGACGAACGCGCCTTTATCCAAAAAATAATTGAACTGCACGGCCATGCCCTTGGCGTGCGAATCCTGCAGGCCAAAGCGCAGCGTGCGGAAAGAAGACGCAAGATAAGTGGTATAGAGTTTCCGCTCAGCGTCCGGGCCATGTTGAAGCGGAGCCTGTATCGCGCCTTTATCGGCCTGCGTCATCAGGTATTGCAGCGCAAAAAGGCCGGTCACGTCGGCCTTGGCTTCTTCAATGGCGCTATAGAGTTCTTTCAGCTCCAGGCGCGGGTTCGTGTCCCGACCGTTGATCTTGATCTGGTGCGGGCCAAGTCCGTGCGTGAGTTCGTGGGCCACAATGTGGGTAAAGAACAATTCAAAGCTCAGGTCCTGTTGCGCCGCCGGTTGCAGCACCACTTTTGATATCGGCTCCAGCGTCGACTTGAATTTTGCCTCCTGAATGTTCTTGAGCATCACGCGCTTGCTGCCCTTCTGCTGGACAACTTTATCGTCATTGGGCAGGTTGTAGGCCGCGGTCTGCACGCCATGGTTGCCGTCGCCGGCGGCAAAAACTTCATTCACCACGCGGATGGGCGCCGCCGCTCCCAGTTTGGGCACGCGATACTTCGGGTCTTCCGGCAGATTGTTTTCTATTTCCTGCAGGTGCTCGCCCAGGAACGCCAGCCGCGCGGACTCTTTCTCGTCGCGGACATTGATATAGGCCTCAAACGCGGCTTTGTACCCAAACAGCTCGTCGTTGTATGTCTCATACGGGCCAATCGTCACGTCCACGGGCGCGTCCAGGTCCATCCATGCCATGTCGCTTTCAAAGTAGTTGTTTGAGCTGAAGGCGGCAGCGCGCGTGGTGAGAAACTTTTTGAGCGAAGCGTTGTCCGTGAGCGCGGCGGCTTGCTTCAGCAGCGCCGCCGCTTTGGCCAGATCGGTCTTGTATTCCTCGCTGTAGGGGACCATTTTCAGTTTCTTGCCGGGGCCGCGACGAATCACCGTGAAGAAGCCTTCGGCCTGCTCTTTCGATTCCGGATAGAGCGTCTTGGCCCACGCTTCAAACTCCTCCTTGGTCATATCTTCCGGATAGAAATTCGCGCCCGCCGGCTTCTTCGCCGGCACTCCGGGCAGAAAGGCCTTGTGCTCGTCAATTTCCGACCACGGCCCTTTGTTGATCCAGAAATAATGCAGGCGCGCCTTGCCCAGCGCGGTCTTATCCTGTTGCAGCTTCTGGTAGAGCGCCAGATTGCCGCTCCAGAACTGCCGCATAAAAAGCGGATTCACAATCCGCGCGGCTTCCACCAGCTTGGCCAGGGCTTTCTTGTCGCCCGCGGAAAGGCCAGAGAGATCGACTTCCAGACTTACGGGCGCAAACCGCGCCGCCATCTGGTTAAGCTCATCGGCATTGGGAAATGAAGTCTCAGCAGGAGCAGGAGTTTTCTGTGCAGTAGCCATGATGGTTGATACCAGTAGAAATATCAGGAGTCGGCGCATCGGCGTTAGAGTTCCTCGGAGAAAAGGATATCAGCAACGATCGTGGGCATTCCGCTTCCTGCAAACAGCGTGCTACTCTGCTGCCTGCCCAGCGGACGGCCGGACTGCGGCGGCCGCAAACGCAATGACGCGCGCTGCAATCTGTCCAGCAATTCGCCTGCGGTCTTCTCATCAATGCGATCGGCGATCAGCTCGTGGGCTACGTCTCGGATCGCCTGCTGCACCGTCTTCAAATCCTTGAGCGGCGGCAGCTTAAAGCGCGCTCGCATCGCCGCGCGACGCCGCTCCGCCCCGGCCTGTGCCTCATGCTTGTAGCAGATCTCCTGCCCCTTCATCGCCGGCGCTTTGCATTGCTTGCTGTTCCTGCCAAGCCGCTGGCATCGCCGATAGTAGGCATATCGCTCCTCCGGCATCCTTGCTTCTGGCAATCTTGGCAATTTCGGTGGTTTTGGCAATTCCCCCATCCCTCCCCGGTACCCCTAATTAGGATTCCAAAGGGTTTATGCGATGTGTCCCAGAATTGGCGCGGCTTACCCAGATGCCGGCCTTTCATTTACCCCCACAAAATACCCCACAAAATCGGCCCCATCCTCCCGGTACCCCCCTTAATTAAGATTCCAAAGCACTTACACGACGCATCCCAGATTGGCGTGGAGTTCCCAGATACTGCCTTTTATTTACTCAGTTACCAAATTACCCAATTACAAAATCAGCTAGCTCATGCCGCCAACTGCTTATGTGAGCCTTGCAAAGTGTCCCGGGTCTGCCTATGTTACTTCCCTTTTTATTTGCTGTAAAGATGTACTGAAGTACAT
>DASXIL010000527.1:0-3252 GCA_036497985.1 Candidatus Angelobacter sp.
CACCCAGGCCGCAAAAAGACTCAAAGATGTTAAGGGCAATGTTCGGCAATCGATCGCGCAGGGTCATTTAAAATGAAACTAGTTCCCAAGTCACCGAACGCCGGTCCCAGCAAGGCAGAGCCGATGCTTTCCCTGGGCGATCCAGGCTTCAGAAGGCCCGTGTCGCGCAGCAGGACCATCCGGATTGACTTCAGGGACGGAATGATCGCGCCAGAGAGTCTTATGGATAAATTTGTAATTCGTGGTGGCAATCCCCTGGTGGGAAGCGTACGCATCAGCGGCGCCAAGAATGCCGCTTTGCCCGCGATGGCCGCCGCCATCCTGACCGATGAGCCCGTAATTCTGGAAAATATTCCCGATGTCCGAGACATTCAGACGGAGCGCAACCTGCTGGTCTCAATGGGCGCTGACGTGGAATTGGGCTATGGCCGCGCTTCCCATCGCACCACGATTTCCTGCAATAATCTCGTCAATCCTGAAGCCGCTTATGAACTGGTAAAGACCATGCGCGCTTCCACGCTGGTTTTAGGTCCGCTGCTCGCGCGTATGGGACGCGCCCGCGTTTCCCAACCCGGAGGCTGCGCCATTGGCGCCCGCCCCATCGATCTCCATATCAAAGGGCTGGAACGGCTCGGCGCTTCCATCACGCAGGAGCACGGTTATATTGAAGCCAGCGCAGATCGCCTGCGCGGCGGCCACATTATTTTTGACAAAATCACTGTAACGGGCACTGAAGACCTGATGATGGCGGCAACACTGGCCGAAGGCGAGACCATCATGGAAAACTGCGCGCGCGAGCCTGAAGTCACAGACCTGGCTGCGCTGCTCACCAAGATGGGAGCAAAGATTGAAGGCGCAGGGACTCACACCATCCGTATCCAGGGCGTAGAGAAACTTCACGGCGCGCGGCATCGCATCATCCCTGATCGCATTGAAGCCGGCACTTTTGTCATCGCCGCAGTGCTCACCGGCGGCGACCTGCAGCTTACTAATTGCGACCCTACTCATCTCGGTTCACTGATTCAAAAGCTGGAAGAGTGTGGCGTGAGCATCGCGGCCGGAACGGATTCCATGCGCGTGACCAACGGCCATCAGCTTGAAGCGGCCGATATCAGCACAGAAGAATTTCCCGGCTTCCCTACTGACATGCAGGCGCAATACATGACGTTGGCTACGCAGTCGCAGGGGACTTCTATCATTACGGAAAATATTTTTGAAAACCGCTTTATGCACGCCGGCGAACTGGCGCGCATGGGCGCCAATATCAAAGTAGAAGGCAGCCGCGCCATCGTTCGCGGCAAAACTCCTCTCAGCTCCGCCGCAGTCCAATGCTCTGACCTTCGCGCTTCAGCCTCTCTCGTCATCGCCGCCTTGGTTGCCGACGGTGAAACCATCATCGACCGCGTCTATCACGTAGATCGCGGCTATGAGCGGATTGAAGAGAAGCTGAAAGGCGTTGGCGCGCAGATCCGCCGCATCGGTGAGATCCTGCCCAAACGCGCCGCAGCACCCAGCGTTGTGGCGTAAAGTCGTCAAAAATCCCCCTTCTGACTCCTCATCTCTTTTGAAGATACATGGAAGTTTTCACCATGCTTTTTCCGGTGCGATTATTCGCCAATGAAAATGCAGGGCTTACGCAAACCTTCAGAGTTTCCCACTTCCCGTTTTGGAACAGCCCTGAATTTTTCTAAGCGATTTTTTATCCTTTCGCATCGCCCGCGCCGTACCATGGAATTCTTCGTTTAATACGGAGCGAACAAGCGCATGCCAGCCCCCGGCAAGACTCTCAGTTCGGTGGAAAGCCACGGCAATGAAACTCCCTTGCCGCTCTTTCGTCCGGAGGCTGTTGCAGCCTTGCAGCAGAAGTTTCATGGCGAAATTATTCTCATCCGTCCTTTTCCTTTGATGTTGCTGTGCTGGTTTGCTCTGGGGATCACCGCCGCTGTCCTTGGATTTTTCTTCCTCGGTCAATACACGGAAAAAGCACACGTTCCCGGAATCATCACAAACGCGGGGCAATCTGAAGCCGCAATATATGTTCCGGCGGGCATGATCGACCGGCTGCATCCCGGTACACAGCTGTCCCTGCGATGTGATTCCTGTCCTGCGCAATTTGCTCGTCAGGTGGGAACTGTTCTGGCAATCCCGCAATCGCCTTTAAGCCCGGCAGACATCAGTGAAGCCAATTTGAACTTGGCTGGGACGGGAAACCAAATCCAGTTGTACAAAATTAAGGTGTCGCTCCCGCAACAAGCGGCACAGACCATGCAAGTGAACCCTTCAACGCAAACGGGAGTAAGAGTGGAAGCGGAAATCCCGCTTTGGCATAAACCTCTCATCAAGTGGTTTTTTGAACGATCAGGAAGTTAAAGGGAGTCGGCGCGCGGTACTTGCAGACAATGAAATTTTCCTGGGAACAAAAACTGCCGATGGTCTTTCAGACTGAGGCGGCGGAGTGTGGCCTGGCTTGCCTTGCCATGATCGCCGGCTATCACGGTCTGCAGGTTGACCTGCCAGCGATGCGCCAGCGTTTCTCCGTTTCATTGCGCGGCGCCACGCTGAACCACATCATTAAGTTCGCCGCCGCTCTTGATCTCGTTGGGCGCCCGCTTCGCGTGGAACTGGAAGATCTGGCTTACCTGAAAACGCCATGCATCTTGCATGGGAGAATGGACCACTTTGTGGTTCTCAAGAGAGTCACACGCAAATATATCTACCTGCTTGACCCATCAATGGGCCCACGCACGGTCACCTTTGCGGAAGCCAGCCGCTACTTCACCGGGGTTGCACTGGAACTCACTCCCACGCCCAGCTTTGTGCCGCGTGAAGAGCGCCGCCCTCTCCGTCTGCGCGATCTCATTGGCCGAGTCTCAGGTCTCAAGCGTGCGCTGGGGCAGATCTTTGTTCTGGCTGCCGCCCTGGAAATATTTTCCATCATTAGCCCGTTGTTCCTGCAGCTAACGGTGGACAAGGTGCTGGCATCGTTTGACCGCGACCTTCTCTTTACTCTGGGCATCGGTTTCATGCTGCTCATCGGCCTGCAGTCTTTCCTGGGAGCGCTGCGCAGTTGGACCACTCTTTATTTCGGCACCGCGCTGAAATTGCAGTGGTACGCCAACCTTTTCTCCCATCTCGTGCGACTGCCTGTCTCATTCTTTGAAAAGAGGTATTTCGGCGACATTCTTTCCCGCTTTGACGGCGCTGAAGCCATCCAGCGTACTCTTACCAATAATTTTATTGAAACGCTGCTGG
>DASXIL010000528.1:0-10114 GCA_036497985.1 Candidatus Angelobacter sp.
CAGTGAAGAATGCGGAAGTAGCCCGAGTCTGAAACAAGCCGCTTCGCCCCGCGAATATGTAGAACAGCCGGGGCGGAGCTGATAAATCCAGCAACTCCCGCCTTCAGGCCGCCAGCAAACCGTAGCCAATCGCCAGCCACGCGCCAAAACCCACCACTACCATTGCAATCCGCACCATGGTGTTGTCTACGATATTGTTCCACTTAGCATCCATAACGCCTCCAGGAAAAATCCGTTTGTTTTCTCGTGCTGCAACGGTTTGACGATGTTTGCAGCTCTTGGTTAGTAATACGTCCCCCATGAAAATAGGTTCCATGTTGTAAAACTTTTTTTGCAACTTTATTTGCTTACTTTTTGGTAACTATCCAGTGTTTTTGGCGTCATATGAGTATTCATTCTTTTCTCTCTCACCCTGATGGGAGCTGAGCGGAATAGAAGGACGGCGACAATGCGACGAGTTCTCCTGTGCATGACGGGGGAATTCATCGCAAGTTATCTGGCTTCTCTATCCGGTCTGCTCCCCCAGGGTGATAAAAACTCCAGCAGCCCTGGCCAGCAGTTTCCTTTCTTACTCACATCTCATCCAACTCAGCAGACAGGCCATTTCTGAAAAGCCAGCCGGAGTATTGCGGATGCGTCTCTACAAATTTGCGGAACAAACCGGGGCTCACACGGAAGCGGTAAAGCAGCGCACGTCACCATGGAAGCTTGGGGGGCTCACGCCGCTACAGTTGTTGAAGCGCGTCTATGCCGAGATTCTGGAAGATGAAGTGCTCACCCGCTCCGCAGCCCTGGCTTACTATTTTGTCTCCGCACTCTTCCCGATGATTTTTTTCCTCATGGCCATGCTGGGACTCTTTGCCCAAAGCCATGATCTGCAATCCAGCCTGCTCAATTACACGGCTCAATTCATGCCCGAGGAGGCGTACCGGCTGGTCCAGAAGACACTGCAGGAAGTCACGAATAGCAGCACGGGACTCAAACTTGCTTTCGGACTAGTGCTTGCTCTGTGGTCGGGAGCCGGTGGCGTAGTTTCCATCATGGACGCGCTGAACCGCTGCTATCACGTAAAAGATAACCGCCCGTTCTGGAAGCAGAGACTGTTCGCACTGGGGCTGACTGTGGCAATTGCGGCCCTCACGATTATGGCTCTGACGATCGTTCTTTATGGAGGTGACATCGCTAAATTCGTGGGCGCTCACCTCGGATTGAGCAATATAACCGTAATTGCATGGCGCATTGTGCAATGGCCAGTAGCATTGTGCTTTGTGGTGATGTCATTTGCGCTTCTCTATTACTGGGGCCCCGACGCGAAGCAAGACTGGCAATGGATCACTCCCGGCTCAGTCGTTGGTGTCTTTGTCTGGATTGGCGCTTCCCTGCTCTTCCGCGTGTACCTACACTTCTTCAACAGCTACAGCAAGACTTACGGATCGCTGGGCGCGGTAATCGTCCTGCTACTCTGGCTCTATATTTCCGGACTGGCCATCATGGTGGGCGGAGAGATCAATTCAGAAATCGAAAACGCTGCCGCAAAACGCGGCCACCCCGAAGCCAAAGAGCCGGGAGAAAAAGCTGCCTGAGGGATTGATCATTCATTCCTGACGTATGAGGCTGGCAACCTGAACTGGTCGCGGCGTGTTATTGTTTTGCCCTGACTTTTCAGGAGCTTGCTGCCGGCAAACTCATAGGATTCGTTCCCACCAAAGACTCCGCTCAATCCCGAGAATTCTACGAAGGTAAGCTCGGCTTCAAATTTGTGAGCGATGATCAATTTGCGCTGGTCATGCAGGCCGGCGAATCCATGATCCGCATTGCCAAGGCTGCTGATTTCAAACCTGCACAGTACACCGTGATGGGCTGGCAGGTCACCGATATTGAAGCGATGGTGAAGTGGCTTACTGGACGCGGCGTCACTTTTGAGAAATACCACTTCGTCCAGGATCAGCAGCATGGCATCTGGACCACGCCGAACGGCGACAAAGTAGCATGGTTCAAGGATCCGGACGGCAATGTGCTTTCTCTAAGCCAACACAGTTAGACTACGGGAACTCTCTCGGCGGCGGGCTGGACTACAACTGGCGACATCGAGAGCGGAAGGCCGATGGTGATCAAGAGGCCGTCATTCACGTTTTCCGCGCGGATGGAACCGCCGTGCAGCTTGATGGTCCGGTCGGCAATGGAAAGCCCCAGGCCGACGCCACCGCTGGAGCGCTCTCGCGCTTCGCCCACGCGATAAAAGGGCTCGAAGATATGTTGCAACTCGGATTCTGGGACGCCCGGGCCATGATCGCGGACCGTCACAATGGCATGGTCGAGCCGAGTGGTTAGAGAAACCTCAACGGCGGTGCCTTCAGCCGTGTAACGAATGGCATTGCGAATTACGTTTTCAATTCCGCTGCGCAAAAGCTCTGATGATCCGCGAACACGGCTCGGCGAGAGCTGCAACACTCTTACTTCTTTATGCAGCGGCTTGGCTTCGTAATTAGCATCGTCGATCACTTCTTCCAGCAGATCTTCTAAAACAACCGTTTCGGGCGGAACTCGCTCCGCGCCGCTTTCCAGCCGCGTAAGGGCCAGCAACTGTCCTACTAGGGCATTCACGCGCTCCGATTCCATTTCAATCCTGTCCAGCGCCGCCTCACCCTTGGTGGTGGTGTTTTTGCGCGCCAGGGCCAGCGCCACAGTGAGGCGGGCCAGAGGCGAGCGCAGCTCGTGGGAGATATCCGCCAGCAGGCGCTTTTGCGAAGAGATAAGCGCTGCAATGCGCTCCGCCATGTGATCGAACTCGCGTCCCAAGTCCGCCAATTCATCACGCCGGCTTCCCAACTGCGGCGCAACGCGCGCTTCCAGGTTTCCTTCAGCAAAAGATTGGACCACAGACTTTAACTTCTTTACCGGCGAAGTGAGGTAGAGCGCCAGCAGGTAAGAGATAACGCCGGCCGCCAGAATGCTGAGCGCGATGCCCAGGGGCGGCAGTCCCCGAAACACGTAGGGTTGGCGCAAACGCGTAACAAAAATAAAAACACGACCGCTGGGCGCAATCACCTCACGGCCCCATGTGAGCCTGCCCAGTTCGGTAACGTGCGAAATGTGTTGCTGCGTAGCCTTGATCTCAGCGGCCAGTGCAGACGCCTCAGCCGGCGTAGGTGCAGTCAGCGATTTTCCATCGCCATCGAATAGCTCGATTTCAGTGCCGGCTTCCTTGAGCGACCTGTTGACGTATTGTTCAAACGCCTGCGGGCCTTCGCTGTCATACACCTGCACTGCCGATTCGGCGTACAGGTTCAGCGCTTCTCCCAGCGCGCCGCGCCTGCGCTCTGGATTGGGGTCCTGTGCGAAGGAAAACCAGAGCATCAGGTTCAATGCGCCGATCATGGCTGCGGCCGCCAGCCAGAAACAGAAAAATATCTTTAGAAACAGGCTGCGGTATTTCACTGCTGCTCTCCCGGAAGGAGATAAACGTAACCGCTGCCACGGATGGCCTTGATGCGCTCCTGCTCCCCGTCATAAGGCCCCAGTTTGCGCCTGAGATTGCTTACATGCACGTCAATGCTGCGATCCATGGGAGACATTGGCCGGCCCAGCGCAGCCTGCGTCAGGTCCTCACGGCTGATGATCTTGCCAGGACTGCGCAGGAAAGAATACAGAAGATCAAATTCCGCTCCGGTAAGTGCAACGGGCTTTCCATTGCAAGTGACGCTGCGCGAATCCGGATGCAGATCAACACCGGCCAAATGGACCGGCTGTGAAGCCGAAGGCGCAGCGCCAGTGGCGGATCGGCGCAGGATCGCGCGCAAGCGCGCGACCAGCTCGCGCGGATTGAAAGGTTTAGGCAGATAATCGTCCGCTCCCAGTTCCAGGCCCAGGATGCGGTCCAGTTCACTGCCGCGTGCCGTCAACATCAAGACAGGCACCGCGCTTTTTTGCCGAAGCTGCTTGAGCACATCAAGCCCGCTCATGCCTGGAAGCATTACATCCAGGATCACGGCCGCGTAGTGATTGGCCAGCGCTTTTTCCAGGCCGCTTGGGCCGTCATGCGCCGCGTGCAGGTCGAATTGTTCGCTCTGGAGATACTCTTCCAGCAGCTTGCTTAACTCTGTGTCATCGTCAATGAGCAGGACTGAGACCATACGTAGTCACCTTAAACCCTGTAGATATCGGGGTGAGGTTAAGAATCGTGAAGGAATCATACTACGCGAATTAACAACTCATAACTTTGTTTCTCTGCCCGCCGGGTTCACACTAGTGGTAGCCCATTGCGGGGTTTCCCGGCGCAGTGCCGGGGTGATGCAGCTGCCACCCAAATTGTAAAAGGAGTTGGTTATGCATAGGAAATCGATCATTCTCGTCGCCATTCTAATGGCCTTGGCAGCAGGCCTGGCGACAACCGCTTTTGCCCAACACAGGGGCATGGGCTTTGGCCGCAACAATGGTTGGATGCTGAAACATATGGCCAAGCAGTTGAACCTGACTGAGGCCCAGCAAACCCAAATTAAGGGCATCATGGCTGACGAAAAGACCAAGATCAAGCCCATGATGCAGCAGCTTCGCCAGAACCAAAAGGCGGAGGATGCCAACGTGAACGGAAGTTTTGACGAGAACCAGGCCCGCACCTTCGCCAACAAACAAGCCCAGCTTATGACTGACTTGATTGTGGAGAAGGAACGCATGAGGTCGCAAGTCTATGCCGTGCTTACTCCAGAGCAACGGCAGAAGGCGCTTCAGCTTATGCAGGAACGCCAGCAACACCGGCAGGAACGCATAAATATGAAGAAGCAGGCAGAACAAAAACAGCAATCAAAGTAGGATCTCTCTCCTTCTCCTCCCTCCAGAGGCTTGGCGGCAGTGATGCCGCCCTTTTTTTGTCTCATATGATTGCTCCAGGGAGTTTTTCGGCCGGTTATCCGTCGCGCTTCCCCGCCTGTGTTAAAAAGAGTCCCTCGCGGTAAAAAAATAATCGGATACCCTGATGCCCTTTGACTTTGATTCCGAAACCCGGCGCCGGCTTGGCTATAAGCTGATTGACCGCATTGACGAATATTTTTCCGGACTGGCACAGCGGCCTGTGCAACTTCCTGAAGAGCTGCGTACGTTTGCCGACCTTGGCGAACCGCTCCCGGAATTTGGCGACGATGCGGCAACGGTCCTGGACAATATGTGTTCAGAAATGATGGCCCAGGGTTTTCACGTCCCCAGCGCCAACTATTTCGGCCTGATGAATCCCACGCCAACCTACATGGCAGTGCTGGCGGAAGCGCTGGTGGCGGCGTTAAATCCGCAACTGGCCAGCCTGGCCCGCTCCCAGCTTGCAGCAAGAATTGAGCGCGAAACCGTGCGCTGGATCGGCGAGCGCGTTGGCTGGAAAAATTCATTCGATGGCACCTTCACCAGCGGCGGCAATGAAGCAAACTTCAGCGCACTCGCAATGGCCCTGGCGATGCGCTTTCCGCAATCGGTGGAAGATGGCCTGGCGTCTTGCGGAGCGAAACCGGTGCTCTACGCGTCTGCAGAGGCCCATCATTCCCTGGATAAGTCCGCGGGCCTACTGGGCTTGGGCCGCAAGTCACTGCGCCGCATTCCCGTGAACGCCGCCGCACAAATGGACACAGCGCAACTTGAAGCGCAGATTAACCAAGATAAGGGAGCGGGCATTACTCCGTTCTGCGTTATAGCAACGGCTGGCACCACAAATTCAGGCGCCATTGACGATCTGATCAAGCTGGCGGAGATATCTAAACGACACGGCCTATGGCTGCATATTGACGGCGCTTACGGCGCGGCAACTATTTTTTCTGACCAGCATCGCGAACTGGTACGCGGCATCGATCTTGCGGATTCGGTGACAATCGACCCGCACAAATGGCTGGCCATGCCCTTTGCCGCCGGCGTGGTGCTTACGTCGCACCCGCAGGCGCTGCAACAAGCGTTTGCCACCAGCACGCCGTACATGCCCAAAAAGCCGACGACCGGCGCCGCGCCTGTGCTGGATAATTTTCAGGTCAGCACGCAATGGTCGCGGCGGATGAACTCCCTCAAGTTGTGGCTGACCTTGCAAGTCCACGGACGCCAGGCTTATGAGGAATTGATCGACCGGCAACTAAAGCTGGCGGCTTTCTTTGCCAACTGGGTGCGAAGCTCGGAAATATTTGAGCTGGCCGCTCCGCAAGTGCTTCCCATCGTTAGCTTTCGCATCAAGCACGCTGGGATAACCAATGAAGAACGCCGCGCTGCCCATGAAGCGATTGTGCATGATGTCACGCGCGACGGTCGCCGATGGATTTCAACCACGCTGGTCAACGGGCAATCCGTAGTCCGGATGATGGTAATCAGTTATCTCACCGCGCATCGTCACCTGGAAGACCTGATGATTGCCTTGGCCGACGCAGCAAAAAAGCATGCCGGCGTGAGCTTGAAGAATCAGGCCGGCAAGATCTAAACCTACGGCTGCGCCTCTCCTTGTGGTTCTTCGTCTAGAAAAAGACAGATACCGTCCCAGCTTTGTGGGCTTGCAGCGGCCACCTCCACTCGGTCTTCACTCGGTGGCGTGGTCTCCTCACGCGGAGCCTGACGGTTGCGATGATGGCCACCATCGGTCTCTTCGATGAAGTCATTCAGCTTTTTGGGATCGACTTTCACCTGGAGCACCACGGCTTCATTCGACTCAAGATTTACCACCAGCAGCTTCAGGTCTTTGCCCTTTTTCGAAGAGACGTCCTGCGCGTAGATGTATGTGCGCTCGCCGGTATGACGGTCCCAGCTCTGGACTAGCGGCTGCCATCCTGAATCCATGGCGGCGCGGACGACTTCATCGAACCGAGTATCGGACGCCGCATGGACAAACGGCTGGTCCTCAAAGATAGCGCCTTTGAAACTCTTGACGCCGGCGATATGCCAGAACTTAACGGTGAATCCGGCCAGTCCCATCACCCAGCGATGCTGGCGATGGACGTGATAATTCGCCTCAATGTGATGGACGATCTTGCCAAAATCATCTCGCGCAAAGGCTTTTTGCGCCGGCATAAAAAGACCAGAAAGCATCAGGCACGCGACTGTGAACGTCTTGCTATTCCGGATCATGGCCGCTCTCCTTCTTTTGTTTCGGCTTGTCAGAGTGTTTTTCGCCCGGAGCGAGATGGCGCTCCAGTGATGCCACTTTGTCCATGGGAACCTCGCCCACCAGGTTAACGACCGTGAGTTCTCGGGCTTCTGCCACCAGAATCACCACGCCGCCGACTTTGTTGCCGTTCTTCAGTACATAAATCTCGTCATACTCGTTGCGTCGCTTCTCCATGCTCTGGACGATTTTGCTCCAGCGCGGCGAGGTCAGCTGCGATCGGATGGCATCGACGTCGCCTTTGCTGTATTGGCTAGCTTCGTCGAACTCAAAGCTCTTGATGTAGATGCCCTTCAGATTTTTGATGATGGATTGGAGCTGTTCCACATCTTTATCTTCGGCGTCGATCTTCTCAATCAGGTTCACCGCAAACTGAAGCAGCGAACCGTCTAGTGTGACATCCGTTACGCGGGCGGCTTTATCGCTCAGCTTGTCCAGGTTAGCGAGTTGCAGCTTGGCATCCTGGCCGTAGCTGCGCAGGGTCGAGCAGCACAGGACTGCTGCAACCAGAATTCGGGTTAACTTGCGAGTGGCAAGGTTCATAAACGCTGTCTCCTGCTCTTGTCTGTCGGTTCGGCCTGTAGCTGAGCGTGCTGCAGGACATGATTCATCTTGGCGCGAACGATCTCCAGTGCCATGATTGCCTGGTCGCGGGCGCGTTCCGCCTCTTGCTGAAGCTGCTGCTGCCTGGCTCGGGCAATGCGCATTTCTTCTGCGTGGCGATACTCGGAATATTGATAGCCGCCAATCCCGCACGCCAGCAGCAACATTGCTACCACCGCCATGGCCCACACCGGACGATGCGTCAACCAAGCCATGAAGGAACCGTTGCTCTTTTTTTCGGGCTTAGCCAGCACCGGCTTGCCTTCGGACTCCGTCTGGTTCACCCGCGCCATCAGCCGCTGGGTAAAGCCTTCTCCCGGATCCTTGCGCTTGAGCGCTTCACGAAGATCGTCTTCAGAAAAATGCATATCGTACCTCTCGAATCTTGCGCGTCAGGCCCTTGCGCAGGTCGGCCAGTGAACGATGCAGCGTGCTCTTCACCGTGTTCACTGGCATTTCCAGAACTTCCGCAATCTCGGCCGGTCCCAGCTCTTCTTGAAATCTCATGATCACCACCATCCGCTGCTTTTCCGGCAGCGTCGCCAGGCTTTGCTGCAACCGATCCAGCAGCATGGGGTCGGCATGCTCAGAGGCAGTCACGGGCTCCGGAGCTTCTTCCAGGGCCATCTCGCGGCGGCGATGCTTTTTTCGTCCCTGGTCAATGCAGCGGTTGGAAGTGACTTTCCGCAGCCAGTACGTCAGGTGCGCCGGAGACTGTATGCGATCGATGCTCTGAAACAGCTCCAGAAAAACTTCCTGTGCCAGGTCTTCCGCCAGAGAGCGGTCCTGAAGAAAGTGGTAGGCAATGCTGAAGACCATTCCCTGATGCTCGCGTACCAGGTCGGCAAAGGCCTGCGCGTCGCCCGTGACAGACCGGGTCAGCGCCAGCTTGAGCCTATCGTCTTCAAAAGCCGCCGTTTGCTCCAAGTGCCCTCTCTCTTGAACAGTTATACGTACCGCCGGCGATTTCGGGTGCAAGATTCTTGTTAAGCTAGAAAAATCAGGAGGTTAAGCGATGGTCCAGGGCAAGTCTTTTGAAGCGGATTATCTTGACGAAGTGCGACGCAGCTTTCGCGGCTATAAGCGGCTGGCCGATGGAGGCCTGGCCCAGCTGACCGACCCTGACTTTTTCAAGGCCCCCGATGCCGAATCGAACTGCATAGCCCAGATCGTGAAACACATGGCCGGCAACCTGCGCTCCCGCTGGCTTGACTTTCTGAGTACGGACGGTGAGAAGCCGGACCGCCATCGCGACCAGGAATTTGTGCTGACTGAGGCTGACACGCGCGCGGACCTGATGCGTCGTTGGGAAGAGAGTTTCAAGATCGTGTTCGACAACATCGCGTCGCTTAAGCCTGAAGATTTTGCCAGGACCGTTACCATTCGCGGCGAACCCCATACTATTCTGCAAGCGATCAACCGTAGCCTGATGCACACGGCCTATCACGTGGGACAAATTCTTTATGTGGGCAAACACCTGCGCGGAACGGCGTGGACGGTGCTGAGCATTCCCAAAGGTAAATCAGAAGAGTTCAACAAGATGAAGCCGGAAGACCGCAAGGTGAAGTTGCCGAACAGGCCGTAAGTTTGTCATGCCGGATTCGGGCGCGATTTTCGAGGGAGGTCTCGCTGAGCTGCATTGCAAGGGAGACATCCTGCCACTTTTGCACGTGCCCCCAACAAGACATGGGAATGCGGCGAGCTTTGGTTTCCTAACCCTTCCTATTTTTCTTGAGCGCGTCCTGATAGCGCTTCAGGTTCTTCTTGAAGTCTGCCGCGTCAGGCTCTAGTTGCAGAGCTTTTCGCTCGGTTTCTACGGCTTCTTTATACATGCCGTTCAGAAACTGTGACTCAGCCAGCGTTTCAATGATGCCCGGAGACTTCCATTGGTCCAATGCAACAGCAATCTGAGCATGCTTAAGCGCTTCCACGGGATTGCGGACTTTCTCTTCGGTTGCATAGATCCATGCAATCTCACTGTGTGCCAGCGCGTATTTTGGCTCCAGACGCAAAGCTTCAAGCTGCTCATCCACGTCGCCTTGAATGTCGCCCGATTTGAACAAGACCACCCCGAGATTATAGTGGGCCTTGGCCGCCCCTGGGGCCAATCGGATCGCCTCTCGAAGTTCAGCGATGGCTTCCGGATTCTTGCCCAGCTCACTTAACAGGTTGCCAAGATTCACGTGAGGTTTGGCATTGCTGGGCTCCGCAGCAATTGCATTGTGAAACTGCGCCATCGCAGCATTCAAATTGCCGGTTTTGCGCAGAAAGTTGCCGAAATCATTGTGAATGTCAGCATCGTTCGGCCTGAGCCGCAGCGCCTCCAAAAATTCAAGTGTCGCTCGATTCAAATAACCTTGCGCGGCCAGATCGTGCGCCAGATAGTAGTGAGCG
>DASXIL010000529.1:0-3729 GCA_036497985.1 Candidatus Angelobacter sp.
GCAAAGGTCACGGATATCGTAGTGCTTGTCGTTGCAGCCGATGACGGCGTGATGCCGCAGACGCTTGAAGCAATGGACCACGCCAAAGCCGCGAAAGTCCCGATCATCGTGGCAGTCAACAAGATCGATAAGCCTGAAGCATTGCCTGACCGCGTGAAGAAGCAGCTTGCTGATCGTGGCTTGATGCCGGAAGACTGGGGCGGCACAACGGTGTTTGTGGATGTTTCCGCCAAAAAGCGCACCAATCTGAACCTGCTGATGGAAATGATCTGCTTGGTGGCCGATTTGCAAGACCTCAAAGCCAATCCGGAGCGTCCGGCGACGGGCACCGTGGTTGAAGCCAAGGTCGATCGCGGCCGCGGAGTTGTTGCCACGGTGCTGGTACAGAACGGCACGTTGCGCGTTGGCGATAACTTCATCATCGGGAACACATTTGGCAAAGTGCGCGCCATGTTTGACGATCGCAGCAAAGCCGTGGAAGAAGCGCCGCCATCAACCCCGGTTGAGGTGCTGGGTCTGGAAGGCTTGCCGCAATCGGGCGACGTGCTGATGGTGGCCGACCGTGAAAAAGCGCGGCAGATTGCCGAGTATCGCGAACAGCGCGCTCGTGAAGCCACGCTGGCCAAGAGTTCCAAGCTTTCCTTGGAAGGCCTGGCAGAGCAGATCAAGACCGCGGGCATGAAAGAGCTGCCCATTATCCTGAAAGCCGATGTGCAGGGATCGTCGGAAGTTTTGGCCGATACGCTGACGAGGCTTTCCAATGAAAAGGTGAAGATCAAGATTCTTCATACCGGTGTGGGCGCCATCAATGAAAATGACGTGCTGCTGGCATCGGCCTCGAACGCGGTGATTATCGGCTTCAATGTCCGTCCGGAGCGCAAAGCGCAGGAGCTGGCGGACATGGAAAAGATCGATATCCGCCTGCACTCGATCATTTACGAGCTGCAGGACCAGATCAAGAAAGCCATGCTGGGCCTGCTCGATCCGGTCATCAAGGAAACCTACCAGGGCCGCGCCGAAGTTCGCGACACGTTCCGCGTTCCCAAGGCAGGCACCATCGCCAGCTGCTACGTGCTGGACGGCATCATCAAGCGCGACTCCGATGTTCGCCTGGTGCGCGATGGCGTGCAGGTTTACAAAGGCAGAGTCGGTTCGCTCAAGCGGTTCAAAGACGATGCCAGCGAAGTGCGCAACGGTATGGAGTGCGGTATCAATCTCGCCAATTTCAATGACGTAAAGAAAGGCGACGTGATTGAGGCTTTTGTGACTGAGCGCATCGCCGCTGAAATGGGAGTCGCGTAGGAATGGACGAGACCCTGTAAAAGCACGAAAGGAGAACCCATGGCGGAAAATCGGACCATTGAGAAATCCCACCCGACGATAGCGGACTTCTTTGTGGGCTTGGCCGTGATGATTGGCGCTTTCTTTTTTCCCACTATCGTGTTCGGCGCTCTCCTGCTCTTTATTGTTGTGGCCGGCATGGGAGGCAAGCGCTACGGAAACTTCTTCGTGGGACTGGTGATGATCTGGTTCGCGTGGCGATTTCCCATGTTCGTGCTGAGCACGCTGCTTATAAGCTTTGTTATTATTGCGGCGGGAAAAGCCGTAGCGCCAAGGCGGTCTCCCGTGCATTCAGGCTCTTGATCGAAAAATTGCTACAGCTATCGCGTTGACGATTTTAATATCCTGGAATCCTCGAATAGAACCTGCTTCCGCATGGATCTTAAAAACCTTTCCCCCGCCATTGTCTCTCAACTTGCGTCGATGCTTGAGAGCTATATTTCCGACAGCAGGAAAAAGTATGCTGGGCAAGCTACAGTCCTTACGGACGCACAACGGAGTGCGATGCAGCCATTCTTTTCCACCGCGATATTGGACTCAGCGCGGCTCTGCGTTTTGCACGGTACACGCGTATCGAATCCGTCCATGTACGCCATGGCCAAGATGATGGGCATTCGCAATTTGCCGGATTTCGCTGGCATGAGGGCGATTACGTTTGTGGACGTGATCGTCTCGCATGAGGACTTCACGGATGCATTGCTGTTCCACGAACTTGTCCATGTGGTGCAGTACTCGCAGATGGACCTCAAAGAGTTTGCCACGCGCTTCGTCAATGGATTTGTTCAGGGTGGGAGTTACGAAGAGATTCCGCTGGAGAAAATGGCGCATGCTCTGGACGCGCGTTTCAGCCAGAATGCGGCACAAGTGTTTTCCGTGGACGATGAAGTGCGGCGATGGCTTGAAAGGCCTTAACCGCCATGGTTACGCATCGTTCGGCGTAATTTCTGGTTTAAAATGCCGACCATGCCTTCAGCCCAGCCCGGAATCCGTGTTGCTTCATGGAAGAGGCTTGACGGCATTGATCTGCTGCGCGGCCTGGCGATTTTTTTTGTGTTGATGAACCACGTCAACATGCGTTTGCGGCTGGCCAGGGTGCCTTATACGCAGGGACTGCCCGACCAACTGGTGCACACCCTTGTGTGGAACGGCCAGTTGGGCGTGCAGATGTTCTTTTGCGTCTCCGGCTTTCTGATCACTTCCATCTCGCTTCGGCGCTGGGGCAGGCTTTCACAAATCAGTGTGCGCGGTTTTTACTGGCTGCGGTTTGCTCGCATCGCGCCGCTGTTTTTGCTGCTGCTCATGGTGCTCAGCCTCCTGCACTTTGCAGGTCTCCACGATTTTGTTGTTCCAGAAAAAACCGGAGGCCTGGGCCGCGCGCTTTTTGCCGCGCTCACTTTTCACGTGAACATTCTGGAGGCACGCCGCGGATACCTGCCGGGCAACTGGGACATTCTCTGGTCGCTCTCGGTCGAGGAGATGTTCTATCTGTTCTTCCCTCTTGCCTGCCGTTTGTTTGGCCAGGGCAAATTGCTGGTCATGCTTCTTCTCGGCTTTGTGGCGCTTGGGCCGTTTGCCCGCACGGTTTTTGCTCACGGCAATGAAACGTGGAAGGAATACTCCTACCTGGGCAGCATGGACGCCATCGCTTTAGGGTGCCTTACGGCGCTGCTGGTTGCGCGGACCCGTTTCTCGCGCCCTGTGCTGGGGGCGCTTGCCGGCGGCGGCGCTGCGCTCGTGATCTTCAGCCTGGGATTTTCGCGGCTCGCCTATCGCTGGGGGCTGAGCAGCAGAGGTCTTGACATGACCGTTCTTGCCCTGGGGACGTGCGCGTTTATTGCTGCTTCAGCACAGTCTGAGTGGAGAAGTCCCCGCATCCTGGGCCCTCTTTTAAAGATCGGCCAATACAGCTATGAGATATATCTCACGCACATGTTCGTTGTGTTTGCCGCGTTCAGCCTGTTTGTCAGCGCCGGTCAACCGATGCATCAGGTGCCGGTATTGTTTGGCGTTGTCATTTTGATCTCAGGCGTGCTGGGCGGGCTGGTGGCAAGGTTCTATTCGGAGCCGATGAATCGGCGCCTGCGACAAGGCTCTCCGGTGGTGGAACCCGCCGTTCCGGCGTGATGTAACAAGAGGACGCCTATTTTATATTCGCACCTTCGGTTGCTTTTATGCTGCTGAAGAATTGCGCCGGTCAAGTGTTCTGCAAGTACAGCCTGTGCTGTTGAACCACAAAGAAAATGTCCACTTCCCATCACAATAGAAATGTCCCCTTAGAGTGGCTCTGAGGAGGAGCCAGATTGGGGCGAACAGCGATGAGCAGTAAGGAGCTCAGGCGTGTAGAAGTGATGGGGCGAGTGAAAGCCGGGAGCTTGAAGTTAAACGAAG
>DASXIL010000530.1:0-16301 GCA_036497985.1 Candidatus Angelobacter sp.
TGACGACTGGTTTCATAACGGCGCTTTCCGCCAGCAGAACATGCCATACATTTACGAGCAGGTGGCCACGCGCAAGAACGATGCAAAGTGGTGGAGCGACCACTTTGATGACTACGACTTATACATGCAATCCGGATCGGCCGGAGAGTTGGGCAAGCTGCACGGCTTGGAGCAGATCGGTTTCTGGCGCAAGGTGCTGGAGCATCCCAGCTATGACGCTTTCTGGAAAGACCAGGCCATGGACCAGATTCTGGCTGCACAGCCCATCAAAATTCCCATCATGCTGGTGGCCAGCCTCTGGGACCAGGAAGACATTTATGGCGCAATAGCCGTGTATAAAGCCCTGAAGCCGAAAGATAAAGACAACAAAGTTTTTCTTGTGATTGGGCCGTGGCACCATGGGCAAGAGATTGGCGACGGCAGCACGCTGGGCGCGTTGCACTTTAACAGCGATACGGGATTGTATTTCCGCCAGGAAATCCTGAAGGCCTTTCTCGACCAGTACCTCAAAGGCGAGCCGATTAAAAAAGTTTCGCCCGTTTCAGCATTTGAAACCGGTACCAATACATGGCGCTTCTATGCCACGTGGCCGCCAAACAATAACGCGCAATGCCAGGTGCCATGCGTTCCTAAAGCCACGCCGCTATATCTCACTTCCGGCCTCAAGCTCAGCTTCGACGCGCCGAAAGATGGCACGGCTTATGAAGAATATGTTTCCGATCCGGCAAAGCCGGTGCCGTTCCGCGCGCGTCCGACGCGGCCCGTGGGGTATGACATTGATAAGGGTTTGACGTGGCCTCTGTGGCTCGTCGACGATCAGCGTGAAGCTTCAGGCCGGCCTGACGTTTTGGCATTCACGTCAGATGTGCTCACCGCGCCGGTAAAAATCAGCGGACAGCCTGTCGCGAATCTTGTGGCTTCCACCAGCGGCACGGATTCTGACTGGGTGGTGAAATTGATTGACGTTTATCCCGATGAAGTCGCGGGCCAGGAGAAGATGGGCGGCTATCAGTTGGCGGTATCGATGGATATTTTCCGCGGACGCTACCGCGAAAGCCTGGAAACGCCGAAGGCGATCAAGGCTGATGCGCCTCTCGTCTATCGCTTTGAACTGCCGACAACGAACCATGTCTTTCTGCCGGGCCATCGCATCATGGTGCAGGTGCAGTCAAGCTGGTTCCCGCTCTACGACCGCAACCCACAGACCTTTGTGCAGAATATTTTCTGGGCCAAGCCGGGAGATTATAAAAAAGCCACACAGCGGATTTACCATCAGCCAGGAAACGCAAGCTTTGTGGAATTGCCGGTGGTGAGCGGGCCGTAAGCTTTTTTCTGAAATCTCGAGCGGAGCGAGAGATCCCCATTGCCCCCATGCTTTCAAGGGGAGCACCGGCTATTGATTCCAGTTTCCCGTGCGACGGGTGTCTGCGGCTAATAGGGAAGCTCAGTACTTGTGCAGCTTCCGCGCTTCTCTCACCACATCCTCTACTTTCGGTAAAAAGAAATGCTCCAGCGGCGGTGAGAATGGCACCGGCGTATCTAAAGCGGTGATGCGGACGATCGGTCCATCCAGATCGTCAAATGCTTCTTCATTGATGATGGCCGCAAGTTCGCCGGCAAGGCCGCCCGTTTTTGTGTCTTCATGCAGAAGAATGACCTTGTTGGTCTTCTTCACGGTCTGCGTGATGGCGCCGCGGTCCAGCGGGCAAAGCGTGCGCAGATCGATAATCTCAATCTCGATTCCCTCTTTGGCCAGGATGTCGGCGGCTTCCTGCGCGGTGTGTACCATCGCGGCATAAGTAATGATGCTGAGATCGCGGCCTTCGCGATGCAGGCGCGCTTTGCCGAGCGGCACAGCGTAATCTTTATCGGGCACATCTTCTTTAATGCGGCGATAGAGGAATTTGTGCTCAAGGAAGAGAACCGGGTTGTTGTCGCGGATGGCAGATTTGATCAGACCCTTGGCATCGCTGGGCGTGGCCGGCGCGACAACCTTCATTCCCGGCGTGTGCACAAAATGCATCTCGGGATTCTGCGAGTGGAACGGGCCGCCATGCACGCCGCCGCCGCAGGGGCCGCGCAGAACGAGCGGAGCAGGCGCGCCCCAGCGATAATGCGACTTGGCCACCATGTTCACGATCTGATTGAAAGCGCAGCCGATGAAGTCCATGAACTGGAACTCCGCCA
Organism: Candidatus Angelobacter sp.; assembly: GCA_036497985.1. Lineage (GTDB taxonomy): Bacteria > Acidobacteriota > Terriglobia > Terriglobales > Acidobacteriaceae > Angelobacter. Next base: position 2,188 of record DASXIL010000530.1, read on the forward strand.
CGGGACGCAGGCCGGTCAATGCCGCGCCAAACGCCGCTCCGACGATGGCCGACTCGGCAATGGGCGTGTCAATCACGCGTTGCGAACCAAAGTGGTGGACAAAACCGTCCGTCACTTTGAACGCGCCGCCATAAATTCCGATGTCTTCACCAATGCAGAAGACGGTGGGGTCGGACTCCATCTCTTCCCAGAGTCCCTGCCGGATTGCTTCAAGATATGTTGCTTGAGCCATGAAAACCCTTTACCACTGATTTGCACTGATGCCACTGATCAAAAACTTCTTACCGCGGATTTTCGCGGATGAACGCGGATCAATTGTGCTTAAACTCTCCAGGTCGTGGACCAGATTGCCTGGGCACACTTTCATTTCTTTCGGGAGTGTAAGCTTCCACCGTTTCGATCTCGACACTATGACACTTAAACGTTGCTTCTACCCCGAATGAAGAAGCAAAATGTACTTCAAATTCTAGGAACTCCAGCTGTCTGGAAGTTATATCCAAAATATCCAACGACCAAAGAGCATTTTGCTGATTGAATCCATTCATCGAAAACTCATCGATGGCTCTGAAGATAAACCCCACCAACACATGATTCCGAAGGACATAGTATCCACGATTATTGACCTCCGAGGTCATCTCAAATGCATGTATCCGGGCTTTGAGAGTTGGACGAGGTATCCCTGTCAGGTTGCGACATAATTCCATCGAAACCACTTCGGCATCATGGAAGGACGGCCACCGCCCGAAAATGTCAGTCAGGAGATGGCTTTCATGAATTTTCTCAGCAATGCTTTTCATCCGTGTCCATCCGTGTCGATCCGTGGTGTGGTTTTTGCTTTGGCTAATTACTAACTACTAATTACCCATTGCTACTTGAAATGTATCGCCGCCTCGCTCTCTTTCAGCTTGCTCTCACTGCGCCGGACTTTCTGCGGCATGGCGTACTTCGGTTTTATTTCATGGCAGCCGTCTTCGCAGAAGACGCCTTCAGCCGCGGTGTGGCCTTCAGGCATGGGCGAGTTTTCGGCAAACGCGCGTTCGGCATCGATTTCTTTCTCAATCGCCGCGATCATTTCTTTGTCTTGCGCGGGCGTCAGCCACTTTTTCTCCAGCAAATATTTCTGGAAGCGGTCAATGCAGTCGCGCTTGCGCCAGAACTCATGCATCTCTTTGGGGACGTAGGCTGCGGCGTCATGGATGGCGTGGCCTTTCATGCGCATCAGCTTGGCTTCGATCAAGGTCGGCCCTTCGCCGCGATGCGCGCGTTCGACTGCTTCATACGTCGCGTCGTAAACCTGGCAAGCGTCGGTGCCGTCAATAATCACGCCGGGCATGCCGTAGCCGATGGCGCGGTTGGCCAGGTCTTTCACGTTGACCTGATATTCCGTCGGCGTTGAATATGCCCAGAGATTGCTTTCAATGATCAGCACCAAACCGAGCTTGCGCACGGCGGCAAAGTTAATGCCTTCATAGCTCACGCCGGTGGATTGTCCGCCGTCGCCGATCCATGTGAGGCAGGCCAGCTCTTTGCGCTGAAGACGCGCTCCAAGAGAGACGCCGGCCATCACCGGCAGCAGATCGCCCAGCATGGAGATGGGCGAAACCATGTGGCACTTCTCGATGTCTCCATAATGCGATGTGCCGTCTTTGCCTTTGGTGGGCGAGCCGGCTTTGGCCATGTACTGCATCATGATGTCGCGGGCATGAAAGCCACGGACAAGCTGCGCGCCCTGGTTGCGAATCATCGGTGCAAACCAATCGTCAGGACCAAGCGCATAAGCGGAAGCGCAGGAGCAGGCTTCCTGTCCCAGACCAAAATAAACGCCGCCAACAACTTTGCTCTGCTTATAAAGATTTTCCAGCGCCACTTCCATGCGCCGGTTCATCACCATCCAGCGGTAGAGTTCCAGATGTTGCTCTTTGTTCAGATATTTTGATTCACGAATCGGCGGCACGGGCGTGTTGAGTTTGCCCTTGATCTCGTAATGGATCTCGGGACCATCAGATATTTCGCGAACTTCAAATTCAGGCTGCTCCAACCGCCAGTCGGGGATGCCGTATTGGTTCACGCGGACGGCGGGGGCCTTGGCGAACGATTTGCCATTCGATGGGTGGCCATTGGAAGAGATCGCGGTTTTCGATTTTTTTGAGTTGGGTGGTTTGGTTTTAGTGGCCATACGACGTTAATAGTTTAGCACTCAGTAATCAGCGCTCAGCACTCAGCTAACCCTTTTACCGTAACGGGCGCAAAGGTCGCCAAGGAAATCCAAACCCCCTTTTTCTTGGCGTGCTTCGCGTTCTTTGCGGTCGTGAGGGTTGGCTGAGTGCTGATCGCTGAATGCTCTTGCCGAATGCGCCTACGGCGCGGGAGCGTGGAGTCAGGCTGCTGGCTTCTTCTGAGGGGATGCGACTGGAGCATCCTGCTTTGCGCCATTCTTTGAGTCATGCTTTGCGGCAGCTTCCTGCCGTTTTCCTCCGCGGCGCACCTCGCAGGCTTTGCGGATTTTCTCGTAGCGTTTTTCCAGTTGGTCCAGTTCTTCGTCGGAAAGTTTCTGAATATCAATGAGATCGTCGCTCGCCGGCTGGTGTGAGCGGATGAGTTCGTCCAGTTTCAGGTGCAGCGCCTTGGCGTCGCGATTTTGTGTGTTCTGGATGAGAAAGACCACCAGAAACGTGACGATAGTGGTGCCGGTGTTAATGATGAGCTGCCATGTGTCAGAAAAATGGAAAAACGGCCCGCTTGCAGCCCAGATCACCAGAACAACCACGGCAAGCAGAAACATATAAGGATGACCGACCACCTGCGCCGTCTCGCTGGCAAAGCGGCTGAACCAGAGGTTGAGCCCGCCGGATTTGCGGACCTGCTGATGCGCTTCAAGGTAAGGCTTACGATTGTCAGTCATGGCTATAGATTAGGATGAGAGTTACTGCCCGGAGTTTGTATCCGGCGAGCGAGGCAACTCAACATAAAGAAATCAGGGCCTACCACTTTCTGGCCCAGGCGGGCGATTCCAGCCGCTCTGGCGTTGCCGAATTAAAATCAGCTAGCTCAGTCAAGCGGACTTCAGCGTTTGTGATGTCGCCCGAAAAAATTTTGCCATCACAGGCAAAGACCAGCCGGTCTTGTTGATCAAAGTCTGCCCAGGTGCCAACTCCTACAAAAAGATTTCTTTCCTGGGTGTCAATGATTGAACACAGCCACTGTTCTTCCGGATCGAAATATCTTTCAACACGCAACTTACACTTCTTGCTTGCATGTTTCTTTTCAAAGACTGCAGGTTTCAGGGTACGCCGTCCAAAATAGTCATAATCGAGCCACTGCACAAATTTCCATCCATCGCGCTCCATTCTCGGACCAAAGATCGGATCGTCTTCACCGTAAGCATTCGGATTGGACGCTACCTTAATCTTTTTCGGCTGGTGCAAGTGATGAGGGAATGCCTCTTCGGGCTTGTGATTAAGGAAGACACTGCGCTTTCCGGTGAACAGGCCGCCGCCATGCCAGCAGTCCATCTTGGGCCACAAGGCCAAGGCTGTTAAATACGGCGGCCTGCTAATGGCTGTCCAGGATGATGCGAATTCCTTGCTTACCACAGTTCTGTAGTTGAATTTATTTGCAAAATAAATCATGAGAGAACCGTCAGGTGAAAGGTCAGAGCGTCCGGTATAAATATGGCCACGAAACCATTGCCCGTACTGGAATTCATCCGTGTCGGTTCGCCATTGAGTGATCTGCACCCACCGGGTAGGCCCACGGCGGAAAATGACGCCAATCGGCGCTTCACGTGCAAGCAAGACTTGCAGACGGCAGGGCGGTTTAGGTGTTTTCTTCTTGGCCATTGCGTGAGCTGTAAGTTTAATTGACGTACTTTGAAATACCAGAAGGCGGATCCTGAATCTCAGTCATCTCGCTGCCAGACGACAACAAGGGATCCAGAGACTCCAGCCAGAGTGTCTGCGCTTCAAACACGCGCCCGAAGTTGCGCGCCACCAGCTGTGCCAGGTCGTCGAGCGCGGGCACTTTTTTATCACGACTGAGGGAGCTTTGCGCCATTTCCTGCTCCAAAGAGGTCACGGGCTTGTCCGGGATGCCACATGGGACGATCAACTTAAAGTAATCAAGATCGGTATTTACGTTGAGAGCGAAGCCATGCGAGGTGACCGCGCGCGAAATATGCACGCCGATAGCGGCAATCTTTCCCGGAGGATCATTCTGCGTCCACACGCCGGTAAGGCCGGGAATGCGCTCGGTGACCACGCCTAAGTCGCCGCAGGTGCGGATGAGCGCTTCTTCCAGCTTGCGGACAAAATCAACGGCGCCCATGCGCGGCTCAAAGGCGCGCAGATCGAAAATGGGATAGCCGACAAGCTGGCCGGGGCCGTGAAACGTTACGTCACCGCCGCGATTAGTCTCATGCAGCTCAACTCCATTGTCGGCAAGGAACTCACGCGATGCGACGATGTTCCGGGCCCCGGCGTTACGGCCCATGGTGATGACCGGCGGGTGTTCCAGCAACAACAGAGTATGGGTGATGCGTCGTTCTTTCACCAGGCGGACGAGCGTCTGCTGCAACTCAAGCGCAATGGAGTAATCCACGCGGCCGAGATAGAGGACGTTGATGACGCGCAGATCCACAGATCAATTCTAGCAGTCAGCCATCAGTACTCAGCATTCAGCCAAATCAATTCACCGCAGTGGCGATTTAGCAATTGACCCCAACTCTAGTTGCAAGAGTTTTTACTTTGCGCCTCACAGAGTTCTCAGCCGAGCGATACGATGCGATCCTGGCAATTAACGCGTGCCGAAGATGAAACAGCGGTTGAGCAGGGGCTAGAAACTCCAGCGCATCGCGGAGAACAACAGCAAAGTGACGGATGTGAACAAGAGGGCAAAAAGCGAGCCATCGTAGGTGGACATCATGATGACGCTGAGAGGAAACAGCGTGGTGGTCACGCCCACATAGCTCCACGCCCCGCTCATGTGGAATCCCTGGCCGGGAACGGCGGTAGAGGCCAGCGTGATGGAGAGAGGAGCCGTGATCCAGATGCCGAGAACCATGGCGCAGGAAAAGCCAAGGCGCGGCTGCCGGGATTTATCAGTAAATGCCTCCAGCACAAGACAGGCGAGCGCAGGCAGGAGAACGGTAAGAGGGAAGACGGTAAGCAGAACTCCCCAATCGCTGTCGAATATAAAGCGAACTATTACAATGGGCGACCAGAAGCTCAGCAAGCCTGCCGCCACAGCAAGCGCCAGATGCCGCACTCGCGCCTTGTTCATACGTGCGCCGTTCACCTTGATTGTACGCACGGCGAATCCCTCCAGGCCGACGATCAGGCGATCCGCTCTTCGTCACCCATGTCGTCCATGTAGAGAGCGGGGTCGCGCTCAAATTTGTGCAGGCAGTCAATGGAGCAGAAATAGAGCGTTTCCGCATGATAATCATGGCTGGCTGCGGCATCAGCAATGCTGATTTCCATTTTGCAGACTGGATCGATAGGCATGGCAGGGCCCTCCTATTGCTTTGATACCGCAGCGGCGGGAAACGTTTCCTGAAAAAGCAGCCGGTGTAGTGGCTCAGAAATAGCTTTACAGCAGCGTAAAGGCTGAGCTTAGGGAACCCATGATGGATCGTGTTAAGAGCAGGTGAGTTATTGTGAGAACTCCCTGATGCAGTATGGGGAGAAGGCTGAAAGAGACCGACGGTGATTCAGCATGAAATCCCGCCCAAAAACCACACCGATTACCTGCTGCAGAATAAAACGATAGACTAAACACATGCCCGAAGTCGCCAGCAACTCTCTCTCGCACGCCTCATCTTCTTACCTGCGTTCCGCCATGCACCAGCCTATTCATTGGCATGAGTGGGGGACAGACGCGTTTGAGATCGCTAAGCGCGAGAACAAGCCGATTCTCCTCGATATCGGCGCGGTGTGGTGCCACTGGTGCCATGTGATGGACCGCGAATCGTATGAGAGCCCGGAGATTGCCGCAATCGTGAATGAGCATTTCATCGCCATCAAGGTTGATCGCGACGAACGCCCTGACGTAGACAGCCGCTACCAGACGGCGGTGCAGGCCATCAGCGGGCAGGGCGGCTGGCCGCTTACGGCGTTTCTTACACCTGAAGGCAAACCGTTCTATGCGGGAACATATTTTCCTCCGCAGGATTACCAGGGGCGTCCCAGCTTTAGCCGCGTGCTGCTCACGCTGGCCCAGGCGTATCGTGAAAAACACAATGACGTGCTGGAGTCTGCCGAAAGTGTGATGAGCGCCATCAGCCAGGCTGAAGGCTTTACCGGCAAGTCAGGATCGCTGAAGGCTGAGCTGATTGACAGCATGGTTGAATCCGCGGTGAAGTTGTTTGATCCAGAGCATGGCGGCTTTGGTTCGTCGCCCAAATTTCCTCATCCCAGCGGCATGGACTTGCTGATGCAACGCGCTGCGGAAAACGGAAGCGCGGAGCTGCTGAATGTTGTTACCACGTCGCTCGACAAGATGGCGCGCGGCGGTGTCTATGATCAGCTGGCCGGAGGATTCCATCGCTACTCCGTGGACGAGCACTGGATCGTTCCGCACTTCGAAAAAATGTCTTATGACAATTCCGAGCTGCTGAAGAATTACGTCCACGGCTATCAGCTTACGGGCAATGAATTCTTTGCTTTTGTGGCAAAAGATATTGTCCGCTGGATGGACGAAGTTCTTTCTGACCGCGAGCACGGCGGCTTTTACGCTTCACAGGACGCCGATATTTCGCTGGATGACGACGGCGATTATTTCACGTGGACGCTGGATGAAGCCGAAGCCGTGCTGAGCACCGACGAGTTGCAGGTGGCCATGCTGCATTACGACATTGGCGAAGTGGGCGAGATGCACCACAATCCCGCCAAAAACGTGCTCTACCTGCGCGCCAGCGTTGAAGAAGTAGCTGAGCGGGTGAAGAAAACGCCGCAGGAAGTGCAGACGATCCTGGATTCAGCCAAAAAGAAGATGCACGCCGCGCGGTTGCTGCGCACAACGCCGTTCGTGGACAAAACAGTTTACGTGGGCTGGAATGCGCTTTGCATCTCCGCTTACCTGAAAGCGGCGCGTGTGTTGAAGCTTGACGATGCACGGCGGTTCGCACTGCGGTCGCTTGACCGCATTCTTTCCCAGGGATGGGATGCGAAGCTGGGCTTGCAGCGCGTGCTTGCCTATTCAGATCCTCAGGCCGCGAAGCGTCGCGTATCCGGCGTGCTGGAAGATTATGCGTTCACCGCAATCGCGTGCCTGGATGCATATGAAGCCAGCGCCGACCTGAGCTATTTCCATTTTGCCGAAAAGATTGCCGCTGCCATGGTTGCGCGCTTCCATGATCCGCGTGAAGGCGGCCTCTTTGACATGGCCGGCGGCCCTGACGTGGGCGATGGGCTGGTGCTGGGCGCACTGGCGGCACGGCGTAAGCCTTTGCAGGATTCACCGACTCCGGCGGGCAATCCCATGGCCGCCATTGCTCTTTTCAGGCTGCATGCTTACACCAATGATGCACGGTACCGCGATCTGGCCGAAGGCACTTTGAAAGCCTTTGCCGGTATTGCTGCGCATTACGGGCTGTTTGCCTCGACGTATGGAATCGCGCTGGGAATGTATCTGCGTCCGCACACACAAGTAGTCGTCGTCGGGAGCGGAGCGAGAGCTGAGCAACTGGAAGCTGCGGCGATGAAGCATTTGTCGCTGAACCAGTCAATTCTTCATCTACAAGAAGGAGAAGCTGTGCTACAGATGCTTCCACCGGCACTGGCTGAGACGATCCCCAACTTGCCGGCGATCAAGAAAGGGCACACGGTGGCCGTGATTTGCAGCGGCTTCAGCTGCAAGCCGCCGATCTCTGAGCCCGCTGAGTTGGAGAAGGTGCTGGCTTCTTCCTGATCAGTCAGAGCCAGGAATAGTGAGTCTTCACATATACCCTTCCAGCACTCCGGCGGCGCGGTTCAGCGCGTCAGTCAGCACTTGCAGTTGCGCGGTCGTGAGCTGTGCGTCTTTTGCGTCGATCGATTCATTCACTCCGGGGATCACCACAGCGGCGTAGCCGGTGTATTGTCCCGGCGCGTAAATCAGATGTCGAAACCACGGACGATTGGGCAGGCCTTGCGGTGAGAGCAGCGCCCGCTCTGCCGAGATCAAAACCTGATTCAGCTTGGCCGCATCTTGCGGCGGATTTTTCTGGAGCGCCAGAATCTTTGCTCCGGCATTCATGAAGCGCTTTGCCGCCTCAGACGCTTTGTTGAAATCAGGAGCATTGGCGCCCAGCATGCGTGTGGCTTTATCGCGTGCGTTATCGATATAAGCGCCGATTTCTTTACCATACAGCTCGTAGTCATAGGGCAGCACGTCAGCCTGAGACATGTGCAGCGCTTCAATGCCAAAGACGCGCGCCATTTCCTGTTCGTAAACAAACGTAGGATCGGCAAATTTCTTGAACCAGTTGAAATTGTCAAACGCCGAGTGATACACGCCATACTGGCCGCTGGAGGTCATGTCAGTAGACGGAATGCCCAGGTGCTGAATGAAAACGCTGTAGTCGGAGCCACTGCCAAGATCGCCGACGGGCACGTCGTTTTCAACACGTGCGTTGGGAATACGACCCTGACCGCTATCCGGGCGGCGCTGCGGCTGTCCTATTTTTTCATCTTTCCATACGTTGTAAAGCATGCCGCCCTTGGGGCTGGGGACAACCTTGGTGACGTCACGCATAAAACCTTTCAGGCTCGGCACTGCCGATGCGCCAAAGTTTGAGCCGGAAACCGCGACATCCAGATTGAAATACGCGACGGCGTGGACCAGATTTTTCTCATTTTCTTCCCCCCACTCTGTACTTCCGATTAATCCCTCTTCCTCTGCATCCCATGATGCAAATACGATTGAGCGGTCGGGCTTCCAGCCGCGCCGCAGCATTTCGGCAAAGCCATGTACGGTCTCCAGCATTGCTGCCGTGCCGCTGTTTGGGTCCACCGCGCCGTACACCCACGCGTCGCGATGGTTCCCCAGCACCACCCATTCGTCGGGATATTTCGTTCCCTTAATTTTTCCGATCACATTCCAGATCGTCCAATACCGGTAATTCTGCTTGAGATGGATCTTCACTTTCACCGGCCCGGGACCAACGTGATAGGTAAACGGCAGGGCGCCTTGCCAATCGCGCGGCGTTTCCGGCCCAGCCAGGTTTTGCAGGATAGGCTGCGCGTCTCCATACGATAGCGGCGTTGTAGGAATTTTCGGCATGTCCAGCGCCTTCTCCGGCGGCACGCGCTTCGACTCCGGCAGATCGATGGTCGAAGCAAATCCTGGCGTGGTGGGATCGCCCGGATACTTGAACATGTACTGAATCGACCCGCGCTGCACGCCGCTCTCCGGACGCCACGGCCCCTTCGGGTACGCGTCGCCCTTGAAATACCCGTCATCAATCGGGTCAGAATAGATGATCACTCCCGCCGCGCCGTGTTCTTCCGCCACAAAACTTTTTACTCCGCGGAAATTATCTCCATAGCGAACAATCACAATCTTGCCCTTCACATCGACTTTCAAATCTTCTAGCTTTTTAAAGTCTTCTGGCCTGCCATAATTCGCGTATACGACTTCCGCTTCAACGTCGCCAGAAGGCGATGACCCGTTGAACGGCATCACCACTCGCGGATTATCGGCCAGCGGATCGCCATCCACATGTTCCGGCCGCGGGCCATTCATCTTCACGTTTGCCGGCGCGGTCACCGTCACGCTGATCTCCGCGGGACGATTCATCCAGACCGAGTACTTGACCTCTTCCGTTTCCAGGCCGGCAATGTCAAAGTGCTTGGCCACGTGGTCCGCCGTGGCTTTGTCTTCCGGCGATCCGGCGATGTGAGGCAGCGCCGTGAGTATCTTCAAATGCTGTTCCGCTCGCGCCGGGCTGGGACTCTTCAGAAATTCCTGGTCTACCTGATACTGTTTTGCGAAATCCCTGAAGCCAAAAATTTGCGAAGGAATGCCCTGCGAAGGAACGCCTTGCGTGGGGACACCTTGGGAAGCCGCGCTTTGCGCAGGAGAGGAGCCAGCCGCAGGCAGGCCCTGCGCTGGAACGCCCTGCGTAGAAACGGCAGGCGTGGGCGACGACCCGGCCGGCGTGCTCTGGCGCGCGTTGTTCTGTACAGCAAAACTTGAAAGTACAAGGACCGATATAACTACGACGATGAGTTTGGCGCGTTTCAATTCTGTGACTCCTGGAATGTTCCGCCCATTTGTTTGTGAACTAACGGTTTATGAACTAACGGTTTGTGAACTAACGTACTGCCTTTGGTGGAAACGAAAAAGCTTACACTATGGAGTGGTATTTATTCGAATCGTAATTCAGGGTCGTAGAAATTGAGCACGAATGCGGAGATAAATGGCGGCGGCGCGGAGCACCATGGCTTCGCTCATTCGCCTGCTGTCACTAATTCAACCGCAGTGGCCGCGATCGGCGAAGTCCCAGCTGGCGCATCAACCGTCGATGAATTAACAACCGAGAAACTAGCCAGCGAACTCGCCACCGAACAGCCTGCTCTGCCGCGCGCCGATGCCGTCGATGGTCCGGCCCTGGGGGCCGTAACTGACGGCGCAGTAACAGACGGCGCGGTAACTGACGCGGCTGAAACCACGGTCATTGAGATTCCGCGCCTCGCCCGCGCCCTGCGCCATCGCGATTTCCGCCTCTTCTGGACCGGCAACTTTCTTTCCAACATCGGCACATGGATGCAGAATATCGCCCAGGGCTGGCTGGTGCTGCAGCTTACCAACTCCGCGTTCTGGCTTGGCGTGGTCGGTTTTGCCGCATCGTTTCCCATTCTGCTCTTTGCGCTCATCGGCGGCGTAATTGCGGACCACGTCAACAAGCGCAAGCTGCTCATGGTGACGCAGTCCGCCATGATGATTTTTGCTTTTATCATGGCTGCGCTGGCTTACATCAAAATCAACGGTCGCCCGCTGATCAATGTCACAGAGATTGTTTTTCTCGCGCTCGGCACCGGCATTGCCATGTCGCTCAATACGCCAACCTATCAGGCGCTGGTACCGCAGCTTGTGCCGCGAGAAGATCTCACCAACGCCATCGCGCTCAACTCGGCGCAGTTCAATATGTCGCGCGTGCTCGGTCCAACGCTGGGCGGTTTTGCCATGGCGCTCGTCGGCGTGGCCGGAAATTTCTTTCTCAACGGACTTAGCTTCCTCGCCGTGCTCGTCGCCCTCGCCCGCATCCGCTACATCGAGCCCCCTCTGCCGCAGGCAGAGCGCCCTGAAGCCCCGCAGGCAGACGATCTTGTTCCGCCGCAAGCAGACCATCGCGTTTCGGCGCAGGCAGATCGTCCTGTTCAGCCGCAGGCGGACCATTCCAAATCCCAGCGCGAACGCCATCTGGGGGCGCCGCGTGTAGGCGGCATCAAATTAAAGCTGAAACAGGGATTCATTTACGCCTTCAGCCATTCATCCATGTCGTCTCTGATTCTGCTGGTGGCCATCGGCAGCCTGCTCGCTATTCCTTATCTCACCTTTGTACCTTACTTTGCCCGCGACGTGCTCGGCACCGACGAGCCCGGCCTCGGCATCCTCATGGCTTGCTCCGGCGCGGGCGCATTTCTCGGCGCTATCACCATCGCGTCGCTCATGCATATTCGGCAGCGCGGATTGTTCGTGGTCCGCGCTTTGGCCGGATTCTATGCCGCCATCATCGCTTTCACCTTCTCGCGCAACTTCTATCTTTCCGGACTGCTGCTCGCCGTCGCCGGCTATTGCATGATCATCTCCGTGGCGACCATTAACTCCCTGCTGCAGCACCTGGCAGAAGACCACATGCGCGGACGCGTGATGAGCATCTATTCCACGGCGTTTCTCGGATTGCCACCCATCGGCTGCCTCATCGCCGGTTCTTTATCTCATCTCTTTTACGCGCCTCACGTCATCGCCGGAATGTGCTCGCTCGCCATAGGAGGAAGCTTGGCCGTGTATGTGAATAAGGAAGGGTTGAGGGAGTTGGATTAGGTTTTTCCCGTCTGCTATCTTTCTCTGAAATCCCGAGCGGAGCGAGAACTCCCTAAGGTCCCGTTTCTGCAATTCCGGGACATTCTTTTTCAAAATGCTTTTGGTACGCCATCACTGCTGGAAGCCTAATCCTCCCGGGTTACAGGCATTTGCGCTATGGAGAGGGGCAACCCTGCCGGTCAGCGTAGACTCTGAACTTTGCAGGTATGATGGGAGTCGCTGGAAGTCCCAACCAGCGGGCCGCGGCGCAAATGAATGTGGATTGTGCATTGCCTCTCCCGTCGGATCATCTGGACAAATCATGAGCCCCCTGGAAGCCAGCCTTGCGTTCCGGCAGGGTTGAGATCGCTTTTTCGGGAGGTCCTATGTTCCGGCTGAAGCAGACCATTGCTGCAATCCTGGTACTTTCTTGCTCTCTCTGTGTCGCCCAGCAAACCACAACCAACGCAGCTTCAAAAAACAAAGAAAAGGAGCCGGCAAACATTCTTGAGCAGCGCGCGGAGTATTTCGCGCGGCAGCATGGCGCAAGACCGGACAAAATCTCAGTCGTGCCGCGGCTTAAGGCGCTCACGCAGCTTGAGAACATGCGCCGGAAAGAAAAGCAGCAGATCCAGTTGTCGCCGCAACTGAAGAACGGGGCCGCTGTGGCCGCCGGCCCGTTCACCAGCCTGGCCATCAGCACCACGCAGTGGACTTCTATTGGCCCCGCGCCCGTGCAGTCCTTCGGCAACTTTTTCTCCGGGCGCGTACGGGCGCTGGCGGTTGATCCCACGAATCCCTCCATCATCTATCTTGGCGCGGCCGATGGAGGAGTCTGGAAGACCACAGACGGCGGGCAGCATTGGGTCCCGCTCACGGATACGCAACCGACTTTGTCGATTGGCTCTATCGCGCTCGATCCCAACAATCCCAGCACCATTTACGTGGGCACAGGCGAGCCGTTTACCTTTGATTCCTTTCCCGGCGTCGGCGTTCTCAAGTCCACCGACGGCGGCCAGACCTGGACCAACATCCAGGGGCCGTTCGTCAACGGCCATATCGGCGGGATCGCGGTGGACCCCAATAACTCGCAAAACGTGCTGGCAGCTTTCGAACAAGGTGTTGCGCGCTCGACGGATGGAGGCAACACATGGACCGTGGTCTTCGGCGCCGTGAGCGGCCAAGTTCTTTTCGATCCCAAGAATCCCGGAGTGGCCTACGGGTCAGGACTCGAGGCCGTGTTCAAGTCAACCGACTCAGGCGCCACGTGGACTCCCATTCTCACTGAGAATACCGCCGACGGGCTCAGCAGCGTCACGCTCTCCGGCTCCACACTTTACGCGTTCTTTGATGATTCAACCTTGTTCAAGTCGACTGACGCCGGCGCAACCTGCACGAAACTCCCAACTCCAGGCGCGCCTTTCTGCCAGGGCCAATGCAATTACAACCTGATTGTGGGGGCCTCGCCGACTAATCCCAACGAAGTTTACGTGGGTTCCATCAATATGTATCACTCCAACGATGGCGGCGTGACCTGGGGGCTGGACTCGAGTTCCCACTCTGACAATCACGCTCTTACATTTTCTCCTGACGGCGCAACCGTCTATGCCGGCAACGATGGCGGCGCCTGGGCCGCTCCCACCGGTACTGCAGCCAACAGCTCAATCCCCTGGACCAATCTCAATAACACTCTTGCCACACTACAGTTCTACCGGGGAATTTCCATGGCAGCCGGCGATCCCAATCTGGGGCTCGGCGGCACGCAGGACAATGCAACCGAGCGCTACAACGGCACTACCACGTGGACAGGAGTGATCGGGGGCGATGGCTTTGCCACAGCCATCAATCCTTTCAATCAGCAGATTATGTACGGCACCGCGCAGAACGCCGTCCTCTTCAGGTCCACTGATGCCGGTGCCAGCTTCAGCAACATCGGTCCTTTTAACGGCGGCCGCTTCGATACGCTGCTGACCATGGACCCTTCCGCGCCGCAGCATCTTTATACCGATCCCGGAACCGGATTCGTGTTTCAAAGCAACGATGCCGGTACCACCTGGACATCGATCTCGCCCCAACAGAATTTTATTGGCAATATCGCGGTCGCTCCTACT
>DASXIL010000531.1:0-2596 GCA_036497985.1 Candidatus Angelobacter sp.
CTCGTTGCCTGGTGTGACGAAAACAATGTTGGCAGGCGCTTCACCCATCTCATTGGGCAGCGGAAAGCCATGACCAGTAACGCGGATATCACCGACCTTGTCTTTATATTCGGATTTGCGCATCTTCGCTGCCGTATTACGCGCGTAAACCAGGTTGCGAATCACACCTTTTTCCACCAGTCTCACACGCTGCCGATGCACACCTTCGCCGTCGAACGACGCATTGGACTGGAGCGGATGTGCAACGTCATCGATGATGGTGATATTTTCGCCGAACAGTTTCGTCCCGATGCGATTATTCAAAAACGATCTTTGGTCCAGGATCGTCAGGCCACCAAAGTCCCAGAACATGAAGCCGACCAGGTCAAGCGCTGCTGCGGGTTCCAGGATGACGGTGTACTTTCCCGGGGGCAGTTCCTGCGGGCTGCGCGAGTCGCGCGCCTTTTGCGCTGCAATCTCCGCCAGCCGCACGGGATCAACATTCCTGACATCAGGCGAGTTTGCTTTTTGCCATCCTGAAGAGCTATCCGCCAGCATGGTGATAGAAATTTCCGCCGCTGTCTGGCGATGGTAAACGCTCAGCCCCTTGGAATTGATCACGGCTTCAGCGCTTTGCGAGCTGGAATAAATTCCGGCAGTCACCAGCTTGTTCTTTTTTGCGACTGCCACAATTTTGCCGACACCCTCAGCGCGGTCAGCGGGCGTGATTGCCGCCGTCTGATCAGACCATCGTGATGGCCCTTTCGGGCCTTTGCCCTCGCTGGCTTCAGCCATCGGCAGAAAGTCTGGATCTGGTTCCTGTACCCGAGCAATACTCTCGGCCGATTGCACCGCACGCTTGAGACCCTCATCGTCAAAGCGGTTCGTAGTGGCGCGCGCAGTCTTTCCATCAAAAGCCACCCGGATCGACGCGGATTCATTCACCTCCGCCACATTCTGGTGGATGGTGTTGTTGGCAAAGCGCGTAAGCGAGAAGTCCGTGGAAGAGAAAATAACTTCGATCTCGTCAACAGTTGAGAATTTCTTGATCTTCTCGAAGATCTGTTCGGCGCGTGACTGATCCAGCATTTGAACTCCAGCAATTAGCAAATAGCAATTGGCAATTAGCCAAAACCTACTTCGGCTTACGTTCCGAGCCAACCTTTCGGGTCAGCGCAACCAGCATCCGCTTTACTTCAAGAAGCTGCTTGTCAGCATTCAAGTGGTCCCGCATGTGACATGTAGCCTAAATCCCGGGCAAGCAGAAAGTGATATTCCAATTCGCTGGCAGATCCACAAGCGATTTGCAAGAAGCGGTGCAATTCAGAGTTGCCCAGGCGACCACACCCTTCGGCGATGTTCGCGGGAATTGAGGAACTGCATCGCCGTATCTGACTGGCCAATCCAAGCTCATGCTTTTGGAAAGCCTCCGTAATCCGATAGGCTTGCAAGGTCAACAGATGCGCCTTCTCCCATACTTTCAACTTACGGAAATCTTTCATGGTCTCTCGATTGTGCAGTTTGGCTAATTGCCAATTGCTATTTGCTAATTGCTCCCCTAATTCCCCTTGTACGCCGTCCCAATCTTCACATTCCTGAACCGCGCCGGCGACGCACCATGCCCAGTCCCCATAGTCTGCATGGGCTGGCCTTTGCCGCAGTTGGGCGTCCCCCAAAGCGTCCACTGGTCGCGCGAGCAGATGGCGTCCATGGAGTTCCAGAATTCTGTGGTGATCCCCGAATACGACGGATTCTTGAACATGCGTCCCAGCTTGCCGCCTTTGATTTCCCAGCCAATCTCACAGCCAAATTGGAAGTTATAGCGCTTGTCGTCAATGGACCACGAGCGGTTGGTTTGCATAAAAATGCCATCGTCGGTTCCGGCAATGAGCTGGTCAAAAGTCAGCGGCTTTTCTCCGGGAAGAATGCTGATGTTGGTCATGCGGACGAGTGGGATCCGGTTCCAGCCTTCAGCTCGCATGGTCCCATTCGACCGCGTCTCGCCGATGGTGTGCGCCGTTTCCCGCGACGAAATATATCCGGTGAAAAGTCCCTTGGTAATAATCGGGGTGCATTGCGCTTGAACGCCTTCATCGTCATAGACAAACGTGCCCAAGCCTGGGCCGTGTTGCTCAGTCGCATCGGCGACCACGTTCACCATGTCACTGCCGTAGCGGAGCGTGCGCAGCTTTTCCAGAGTAAGGAATGATGTTCCGGCAAAATTCGCCTCATAGCCCAGGACGCGGTCCAGTTCAATCGGGTGCCCAATCGATTCATGAATCTGCAAGCCAAGCTGTGAAGAATCAAGCACCAGATTCATCCGCCCTTCAGGGCAGCGCTCAGCCTTGTGCAGCGCCACTGCTTCTTCGCCAATACGGCGCGCGTTTTCCAGCAGCTTCAATTCGTCGATCAGTTCGTATCCTCTGTTCTGGTGCTGACCGCCGAAAGAGTTGGGATAAGACCGCTTCATGATCTCAGTGCCTTGAAACGCCAGCGCGGAGAAACCCGCGCCTGTAATCACGCGTGTCTGATGGATATCTGATCCATCCGTGTTGTAGAACCACTGCTCATAACGGCCTAGTTGCATGCTGCTCTCGGCCAGGGTTACGCCTTTCAC
>DASXIL010000532.1:0-5304 GCA_036497985.1 Candidatus Angelobacter sp.
CATTGAAGTCCTTGAATGGCTCTGCTTTGATGGTTCCATTTTCATCAGGCGTCACGCGGACATTTTCTTCAACCGCGCCCACTTTTAGAAAACTGCTTTCAGAGCGGCGTGTGGTGAGATACCTGCCGGCAACGGTCTTCGCGTCCGCATCGGCGCTGGCCAGTTTCTCAACCTTGGGCGGCGTGTAAGGGAAATATCGATCAAGAAAGTGATACCACAGCGCGCTTCGAGGGCTGATATCACCTTTACCGGCGCTGTTGTAGGAGACGAAGAATCCGATGCCGTTTTCCAGCATCAGATGCAGGTCGCTATGGAAGTAAACGGTATCCCCGCCGTGGCCAATGATGCGTTTCCCATTGCGCGACTCCTCATAGAAGCCAAGGCACATGCCATTGAGGGCTGGACTAAGCCCGAACTGGCGTGAGTGCATCAAGGTAGCTGTCTCTGGTCGAAGGATCTGCGCATTCTGAAATTTGTCGTTCTGGAGATGCGCGATCATAAAGCGTGAGATGTCCGCTGCTGTAGAGGCCAGCGCACCGGCCGGAGCTTCCTCAATGATTTCAAACGGCTTTGGCTTGCCGGAGCCCAGCCTGTAGCCGTTGGACATGAGCGGCTTTAATTCGTCGGGCAGTGGCTGCGCAAATGTAGAATGCGTCATTCCCAGCGGCTTAAAGATATTTTCTGTAATGTAACCATTGAACGGACGCCCGGAAACGCGCTCCACAATGTATCCGGCCAATGAAGCTCCATAGTTGGAATATGCGGGCGTGGTGCCCGGAGGAAAGATGCGTTCAGGAATATGATTGACCAGATGCTGCTTCAGCGTGGCGGAAGGAGCAGAATTCTCCGTGATCAGGTCCTTGATCTGCTCCTCAAAGCCCGGAGTATGCGTCATGATGTTGCGGAGTGTAATTGGCTTGCCAAACTTCGCCGGGATCTTGAAGTCAAGATACTCGTTGATGTCGCGGTCAAGATCGAGCTTGCCTTGTTCCACTAATTGCATGACGGCGGTCCAGGTAAAGAGCTTGGAAACTGACCCGGGACGAAACAACGTTGCATCAACGGTCACGGGAGTTTTCTTTTCCACGTCGCTGTAGCCGTAACCTTTGGCGAACAGGATTGCCCCATCTTTCACCACCAGTACCACTGCTCCAGCAATATCTTCACGCTCAAGCTGCATGGGAACAAAGCCATCGAGGAACGCATGGACATCTGCCACCGTAAGCTCATGCGGTGGCTCACTCACCCTCGATTCACCTGCCGTCGGCGCCTGAGGTGTTGGAGGAACGGGCGTCACCTTGGGCTCCTGTGCCATTGTCAAACAAGCCAGCATTGCGAACTGAAGCGCGAGCGCAAGAAGAATCCATGATTTCATAAGCGTGGCAATGCTCCGTTTGTGGTTGAAGATACGAAGAACGGGAAAGAATATCATGCGATGCCGGGCATATGGCTGGCTGATCCTGTGACCATGGTAGGTAGCAGGGAAGCGCCTAATAAGTCGAGCGATATCTGTTTCTAGCCCGCCTGTCTCTTCTGATATCAGATTTCAACTGTCTGATTTCCAGCCGATCACGCTTGATCTGCATCTGGTCAAGCCGAATCTGAGCGCGCGATGCGTGTGCTCGCCGGTCAGATACTAATTGGTCGCGGTCGTGGTCCAGTTGGAATTCTTGGCGGTGCAGCCTCTGCTCATCCGCGCGCAGATCGGCCATGGAGCCTGTTTGGGCAAGACAAAACCTACTTACGGCGAAGGATGCTGCGAAAGCCAGAAAGAGCACTCTGCGCATGATGAACCGTCTCCTTGAGAGGAAACTTGCAGCGGGATTGTAACCCTAAGATCAACTAAATTCGGAGTCTTATTTTGGAAAACGTTAAAGCGTAAAATCCACAAGATTCAGGCCGTGGTCTTCTGGCGGCGGGGAAGCAGTCCTTTCATTGCCCAAATTCCGAGCACCGGTCCCAGGGCCATACTGGCCAGGGCCCAATTCCATCCGTAACGCGCCGCAACGGCTGCCATCAATCGAATGACGACTGCGGTCAGTAGGAACCCCAGCGCCACTTGGCACGTGAGCGCCGTGCCTACGTAATTCTTGTCAGAGACTTCGCTGATGATGGTGGAGAACTGTGCCGAATCGGCAATCACGGCAATTCCCCAGATCAATGAAAGCGGAATCAGAATCATAGGACGGTGAAGGACCAGCGCTGCCAGCACGCAGCAGACAGAGCTGATTGCCATAGCTATGATGGTCACGCGCGCTCGCTGTGCCACGCGAGCAGAAGCTGCCTGGTCTTGCAATTTATCGCTGGCTGCGCCGGCCCATATGCAGCCCACTGCGCCGATGGCGATGGCCAGCGCTGCCATGGCTTCAAACATTGAGCGCGACCATCCGGCCGATATCGAGAAGATGACGGCGATCCATCCCCACATGGAATAAAGCTCCCACATATGTCCCAGATAGCCGAGATTGGCCAAACGCAGCGGCCGATTGCGGACGATCTCAAGAATCTGCGCAGGATCAAAGCGTGACTGCGGCATGGCAAAAGGTCCTTGGCGAACCGCCAAGGCAACAATCAGAGCGCCCAGCAACGCCTGCGCGCTGCCAAGAAGAATTACGCCTTGCCATGGCACCCGGCCTACCGCATTCACCGCGTGAGGCAGCGCCGATCCTACCGTAAGCGCGCCTATCATGATTCCCAGCGCCAATCCGCGTCCGCGCTGAAACCAGCCGGCAATAATCTTCATGCCCACGGGATAAACGCCGGCCAGGAAGAAACCAGTTGCGCCGCGCAGCAGAATGGCCGGCAGTGGCTGGGCAGCCAAAAACGCAAATGCGGCATTGGCGGCCGCTGCTGCTACAGCAGAAACAACCAGAACCTTAATCGGACTAAAAACGTCAGGGATATTGAAGAGCGCAAATGTGATTGCCCCGACAGAGAATCCAATCTGCACGGCTATTGTCAGCCATGATCCTAAAGCCAACCCTGAATGCCATAGCGTTGTTATCTGTGGAATCACCGCTGTTCCGGTGAACCACAGTGACATTGCCAGTAAGATGGAGACTGAAAGCAAAAAAAGCGCCCGCCGGGATGAAAGTCCCTGGCGGGCTTCTGTCTGGACTGTTGCCGGCATCTAGCCTTTGAGTTTCCGGCGTTCACAGGAGGTCACAATCGCTGCTGGATCAACAGCGTCGCTGTCCACCTGCATTTCGGCAATCTTTCCTTCTTTATCGATCAGAAAATTCACGCGGCGGCCAATTTTGCGCTTCTCATCGTACAGGCCGTATTTGCGGGTAACATCGCCGCCCCAATCACTCAGCAGCGGGAAAGTAACATTGATTTTTTCCGCCCATGCGGCGTTGCTGAAGGGGCTGTCCATGCTAACACCCAGCACCTGGGTGTCTGCAGCTTCCAGTTTTTGCAGGTTCGCCTGGAAGTTCTGCATTTGCTTGGTTCAACCACCGGTAAAGGCAAAGATATAAAACGCCAGAGCAACGTTTTTCTTTCCCTTAAAATCATGGAGTGAGACCTTGTTCTTATAGGTCTGGTCGGGCAAGGTAAAGTCAGGCGCCACGTCCCCGACTTTTAATGCAGGTGCCGGGGGCGCTTCTTTTTTTTCTTCCTTCTTATCGCCTTGCGCCAAAAGACTGGTTCCGGCCGCAGGCCCCAGCAGCGCTAGCGTTCCCAACATCTGGACAGCGGTTCTTCTACGCATAAGTTCTTTCCTCCGCATGAATGCTGCATGATAAGCCTAAATTCACATCATGAGTACGTCAATAGGAGACCCTATGCCCGATAGGCCAGCAACTTCGGCCGGAGCGGGTGTTAGTATCTTGCGGAGACATATTCCAATGAAAAGATTAGGTTTCCTGATCGTACTGGCGCTTGCTTCGATCGCCTCTGCACAGGTTTCTACTACTACTCCCGCCGCAATCCAGCTCAATACCATCTATGCCGGCGCCGATGGCAAGTTTGAAGCCGCTCCGGACACCGCTGTCATTCGTATGGATATTGCCTCCCAGCAGGACACATCCCGCGCGGCCTATGACCACGCAGCTCTTGCCGTGGATCACGTGCGCCAGGTCTTGAAGAGCAATGGCATTGACTTGAAAGCCGCGCAATTCGGGACGTACCAGGGACAGCCTATGTATGACTGGAAAAATCCCAAACATAAAGTCATCGGCTATCGAGTCACTTCGGATATAACGCTGAAGTTGCGCGACTTCACCAAGATTGGCGCTCTCACAGAACAGCTGGCGGACATTGAGGACACACAGAACCAGTCAGTGAATTACACGCTGGAAGACATTGAACAGGCCAAAGCCAAAGCCTCTGAAGATGCGCTGAAAAAAGCCCGCAACCAGGCCGCAGCCGTAGCTACTGCCGGTGGACGCACGCTCGGCGATCTTCTCTATGCCTCTGTAGACGTGAACCAGCAAAACATTGTGCCCATGGTATTCGCGCAGGCTGGCATGGCGCGCTCAGCCGCACCAGCGGCCACGCCTCCGCCCATGACTGATTTCACCCCGCAAAAGGTAACTATCAACGCTCACGTAAACGCCTTGTTCGCGCTGAAGTAATTGCTCTGGCAAACCGAGCTTTGTCCGGGCGAGGAGCTAATCCTGCCCCATAATCAGCGGCAAACCATTCTTAGGATTGCCAATCACAATAATCTTGGCGTTGGGACTCTTGGCCAGCGTTTCCGTTGCTTCAATGCCTTTCCATTGCAGCAGCTGCGCGCTAATTCCCTGGGCCACAATTTGCTGGAAGTCGTGAATGCCCTGCGCTTCAATCCTCTTGCGGTCTGCTTCCTGGCGTTCCTTTTGCAGCCGGAAATTCATCGCCAGCGATTCCTGCTCAGCCTGTTGCTTGGTTTCAATCGATGCCCTCAACGTGTGCGGAAGCTGAATGTCGCGCAGGAGCACGCTTTCAACCACAACGCCCCGAGGCTCAAGAGTGGCCTTCAATCCCGATTTGATCTCGTCTTCCACTTCTTTTCTTGAGCTTGAATACAGCGTGTTGGCGGAATGTCCGGCGGTGGTATCGCGAATGATGGAACGCAGGTTAGGGTCGATGATGGTGCGGGCATAATCCGGCCCTAGTTTGCTGTAAACGTCGGCGGCATGGCTCTGGTCCAGGTGGTAAATAAGAGAAGTATCAATCTCCAGATTCAATCCTTCCATGGACGGAGTAGAGGTGTGCTCTTCCTGCGCCTGCGTACGTACAGAGAAAACGTGGTTGATCTTGAATGGAGAGACAAAATGGGTCCCTGCCGGTAGCGTTTCACCCGTAACCCTTCCGAAATAA
>DASXIL010000533.1:0-3633 GCA_036497985.1 Candidatus Angelobacter sp.
AATAGTGCCGCCAAAGCAATATCCGATGACTCCGGTTTTCTTGCCGCTTTTGATGCGAGCATAATCCAAAGCAGCCGCCGTATCTTTCAAAGCATCTCCCATATTCAACTTTGCGCTGAGCGCCCTCGCTTTTTGCATGTCTTCGCCTTCATACTTCAGCTCAACATGCTTCTCAACGCGATCAAATAAAGCTGGGGCGATTACGAGAAATCCATCTTTTGCATATCCATCGGCAACAGACCGGATGTGTGCGTTAATGCCGAAGATTTCCTGCACCACTACTAATCCAGCAACCGGTTCGCCTTCCGGTTGCGCCACATAAGCGTCCAGCTCATGCCCATCGCTCGCTGTTAGTTTTACCCACTCACTCATTTCCATGCTCCTCTTTCAGAAAAAAATCAAAGTGCAGCCAGACTGTCTGTCCTGCACATCAGGTAGACGATTTCGGAGATCGTTATTGTTTCGTCGGATCGTTGGCTGCGTCGTTGACTGCCCAGTAGCTGGCTCGCGCCACCACGCGCGCGTTGTAATCGTTGTTGAGCTTCACCTGGATATTGTGCAGCCCCGGCGCCAGGTTAGTTGGACGGAAGCTGAGAATATAGCGATTGCGGGCATGGCTCGCCAACTCATCCACACGATCCTGAAATGCTTTTTCTTTTGTGAAGGCGGCATATTCACCACCGCTCATCACGGCGAGCTCGCGCGCGGCATTTTTATGCACCGCCGCAATGGCCATCATTAGTGGAGCAAGCAGGTTCATCGATGATCCGCCTTCGCCATTTCCCTTCCCCCAATCCATCAAACCGGCTTTTGTAGGCGAATAGGTGAGACTCAGCACCAGCGTATTGCTGGCGCCGATGCGCTCGACCAGATCCTGCGCGCTGACATTCTTGCTGCCGTGATCGCGCGATTCGCTGATCAGCAGCAGCACGCGCCGGTGATCCGGCGGACGATGCTCCAGCAGATCGACGGAATATCCTACTGCGTCAAAGATCGCGGCGCCGCCATCTCCTGGCCGCAACCGCTGCAGGTCTTCGGTGATGTTGGCCGTGTCGCGCGAGAAACCTTCCCGATACATTGGCTTCGAATCGAATTCCACCAGCGCCACTTCCCCGCGGCCACCCGCAGTAAACAGATCGAGCAGTGGACCAAGCTTGGCGAGCTTATCGAACTCAAGCACGCTCGATCTTCCACGTTGCATGCAGACGACCAGCGAAACCGGCTGGGTATCGAGATCGTCATCCACATGAATAGCCTGCTTTACGCCATTGTCTTCGAGCGTGAAGTCTTTTTCTGTAAGCCCATAGACCACTTCGCCCGATGGCTTTTCCACCAGTGTCGGCACCAGCACCACACTGGTATTCACCCGAATGGTTGGCGGAAGCTGCTGGTCTGGCAGCGGATTTACCGTCGGTTGTTGCGGCGCAGTTTGAAACGACGGCTGGGGCTGCGGCGCTGTCGCCGGCTCTCCTGGAAACGGTTCCTGGGCCATGCCGACCTGCGCAATCGCAATTCCGAACCATATCCAGACAGAGCTGCGCCAGAGGAAAGAAAACGCCACAATACCCCTATGACAACAGAGCGCGGCCCAACTGCCAAGTGCCTGACCGGCTCGTTCTATTGGGTACCGTCGCTGTGCGAAATCCGCTTCATGCCTTCGATCTCATCAGTCCACCGGAGAAAGCGCATGAGATTCCACCGTTCACTCCAGAGAAAAGCGAGGACCTCTCTGGGCTGAAGGCTTTCGGCCTTCTTGCCGGAATAAGTCTCGATGCGCCACTTAAGATACTCGCTGCGCCAGGGCCGCAGGCGGTGGCCACGGGTCGCATTCCAGACAAAGCGAAGAGAAGCAAGCATCATGACGATGATACTGCACGCCTTCGACCCGATGGCGATCGCTTACGCTACAGCCTGCGCCCGGTGTCCAGGCTTCGGCGTAAATTTCCTGCGATAGTAAGCCGTTGTCATGGCAATAGCCGGGACACCGATTCCCGTAGGCACAATCCATATCCACCATGCTCCATGCAACAGAGGTCCAATGGTTACTACGCTGAATGCCGTCCACGCCGCGATATAGCTGCCAATCATTCCCGCCAAATGCTTGTACCACCAGAACATCTTTTCTTTTGGGCGATGTGTGAACTCCCAAATGGCTGAGCCCGCAATAAACATGCCCACACAGCCGAAGACGATTGCCGGAATACCGAGGTTCTGCACCAGCGCCGGTTTTACCAAACCAAGAAACGCAAGAACAGCGCTGGCAACCAATGTAAAAACAGCGGCAAACCAGTCGATGGACGTGACTGTTTTCTCACCTTTATATGCGGCTTTCTGGCCCAGCACGCGATATCCGACAAATGCCGAATAGAAACTGAAGACTGCCACAAGAGCAAGAAACAACACCGGCCGGTAAATCGCCATCACCAGCGCCGTCACAGTGACAACGGCCATCGCCCAGAAGTAAATTTTGCCCCATCTGCGATGCGCCCTGCCACCTTTGGCCGTCAATAGCGCTATGGGAGCCAGAGCAAAAGCGGATGCTCCGGCCGTGATGTGTACACCGAGAAATGCTTTCATCCAAAGTGGATCGTGCATGGCTACCCTCCTCGTCGTTACTTTTCTCCGGCTTTCAGTTTCTTCAGCGTTTCTTCGCACCAGGCCAATTGAGCCTTGCTCACGTGCTCGCCATAGCTCAGCGTCATCTCCCAAAACGGCCGTCCGGGATCGTTTGCGTGCTCTTGCGCCAGGCGCTGCCGAATCGCCGCTAATTCAGCAAGCTCCTGCTTGTAGATCTGCCGATGCGCTTCGATGTGTTCGCGGCTTATCTCCTTTGGCGCCCACTGCCCGAAAAACAACTTGAGCAAGAGCTCATTGCGCAGAACCTCGGGGTTCGGAGGCAAAGCAAGCCACTGCTTCAGGCGCTCCAGCCCTGCTGCTGTGAGCGAATACACATTGCGGTCCGGCTTGCCCTTTTGCCGCTGCGTCTTTTTCGTTACAAGGCGCTCTTTTTCCAGCTGCCGTAGCGTGGGATAAATCTGCCCATAGCCCTCCCTCCAGAAATGCCCGACCGACCATGCGCTAAGCTGCTTCAGGTCATAACCCGACATCGGCCCAAGACTCAACAAACCCAGTACTGCAAACTGACTTTGGCCTACGCGCTCCGCCATCTCAGAACCACCCCGCTGCGATCACTGCTGCGATGAAAATGACTTGCACCAATGCACGCACAGCCAGCCCAGGAACCTCTCGGCCACCAATCGACAGGTGTTCTCGCGCGGCCCGCGCATTCGCTGGAAAAATAGCAACCAAAAACAAGGTCAGGCCGACAGAGGCAGCCTTGAGCGTCAAAGGAAAGAGCAGCCCCACCGCACCGGCAATCTCAGCGATTCCCGTGAGCGTGACCCACAGGTCAGGACGCGAAAGTCCCGCCGGCACCATGCGGATCAGATCATCGCGTTTCGCGCCCCAGTGCGCCGAGGACGTCAGCAGAAACATGGCAGCCAGCGCAATACGCAGGCAATGCTGCCATTCACGGAAAAACTCGACGCCGATCCACCCAGAGACGCGACATCCAGCGAATACACCGAGCAAAACCAGGAAGGGAATCATGGCTAACTCCTGTATATCTAAAAT
>DASXIL010000534.1:0-10619 GCA_036497985.1 Candidatus Angelobacter sp.
GTAGCGGCCATAAATGGAATCAATGCCTGCGCTGTAAAAATGCTGGCTGTCCTGGCTCAGTTCCGACTTCAGCAGCTTCACCATTTCGGCAATCCATGTAGGCGAAGAAGGATCCTGCGCGTAGTATTCCGCTTCCTGGAGTTGCCGGAGACACTCCTCACGTGTCCAGGGCTGAATACCGAGAAATTGCGTACGGATATATCCCATTGCGGCGAGCCGCTTCAACTCCGGATAAATCCAGCTATCCAGAGGAACAAAGACCGACCCCAGGCGCCGCGAGGAGCCTTCTTGTGGGCCAGACGTGAACGAACCGAATTCAGCGTCATCGATATCTGGATCATGATGCGCGCGATAAACTTGCCGCCCAATCAGCCAGCCAATGGCGGCGCCGGCCACTACATCCGAAGGAAAGTGTTGCCGGCCCGCCACACGGCTCACGCTGATGGCGGTAGCGCCGCTATAAGCAAGTGTCTGCGAGAGCCAACCGGGATATTCATGCGCAATCACTGAAGCTATCGTCCATCCCAGTGTTGAGTGGGTTGAAGGAAACGACGCATTGCTGACGGTTTGAAAAAACCTTCCCTGCCCGTCAACTGCCGTTGGTCGCTCACGCGCGAAAGCGAACTTGAATGCCTCATCCACCACGTAGCTGTTGATCAGGGCTTCACCAGAAAGCAGCCCCGTCTCGTGCGCGCGGGCATACCCGTGAAGCCCGCCCCACACGTACATCAACGCCGGCACGGAAGCCATGCCAGCCAATGTAATATCTGAAACATTTTTTCCCAACGTAATAGCATCCGAATTCGAGCGTGCCCGCGCCATGCTGTGCTCATCGCTTGCAATCAGCCCCGCGGTCACTCCACCCAGAGGCAACAGCCATGCAGAATCTGTCGCACGGATGTGAAATGGGCTGGTCCAGATGGCTTTTTGGTCGCCAGGAACATTCAAGAACATTCTCTTGAAAGATGTTCCTTTTGCGCGATCTTCGTACTTTTGGGTTTCAGTTTTCTTCTTATTCCCGGCGGGCTGTTGAGCTTGAGTTGGCGAGGTTGAAGAAGAATCGGGCCCCTGCTTTGCGGCGGCTTTACCTTTGGCAGCGGCAGAACTTGTGTCCGTTGCCTGAACTGACGATTGCTCAACCTGCCACGGCAGGAACGCAGCTTTTGCGGGGCACGCCAGAGCCAGAGAGACTATACCCAACAAAATTCGGCGCACTAAGAAATTAAATTTCATGATGAATGAGGAAAAGTGTATCTGTTATTTGGCATGAAACAAACGTGGATTACCAGTCCCCGGCTCAAATCTCACGAACCGGGCTATCGGCATTCATGGGTGCAGCACCGCCGCTGAGCAGTTTGCGATATAAGGCCAGAGTTTGCTGAATCACCTTTTCCTCTGAGAACTCATTCACCGCTATCTCGCGCCCGCGACGTCCCATTTCAGCGCGCAATGGCGCGTCATTCAACAACTGCGCAATCGCATCGGCCAGTGCCGCCGGATTTTTGGGCGGCACAAGAAGTCCATTGGTTCCATGCCGGACGATATCTCTGCACCCAGGCACATCGGTAGCAACAATCGCACGCTCGCTGGCAGCCGCTTCAATCAGCGCTTTTGGGACTCCTTCTCCTCCATGTGATGGAAGACAAACAATAGCTGCGCGTTGCAGCATCCGCGACATTGATTGCTGATGTCCCCACCACTCCACCGGGCCTGCATTTTGCCACTCCTGCAATTTCTCCCGCGGAATAGCGCCGGGGCTGCCGGGGTCGGTATCACCGGCCAGCACGAAGCGGGCATGCACGCCTCTAGCACAAAGCAGCTTCGCGGCTTCCACAAAATCGCTAATGCCTTTGATCCACAGCATGCGCGAGGACAATAAGACAATCGGGGTGCCAGGAGCTTCAGCGGTTGTTTGAAACTCATTTACGTCTACGCCCGACCCGCGAATGATCGTGGTTTTCTCTTGCGGCACGCCTACTTCCGCAATAAGCAGGTCGCGGTCTTCGCGGTTCTGTAAAAGCAGGAAAGCATTTGGGCGGTTCAACAGAAAGCGGAACATCTTCCACAGCACTCGTTTGAGCGCCTGGGCCTTGAATGACGGCGATGAAACCAGATACCCCAGGCCGGCAAATGCGTTGATGACCTGCATTCTTCGATTCCCCAGTGCGGCCATGGAGCCATAGAGTATGGGCTTCAACGCAATGTGATGGACGATATCCGGCTTTTCTCTCCGATAAATGCTTCGCAACTCTGAAACGGTACGGAGTTCATGGAAAAGCGAATAACTGCTGCGATTCAGCCGGAGCGGGATAAGGCGGAAACCGGCTTCAACAATTTTTTCACCACAATCACAGACGCGAGTAGCCACAAAAACGTCATACCCGTTTTGCAATGCCGCGGCGGCAATGGGACGGCGGTGCGACCAGAAATACCAATCCTCGGTCACAACAAACAGGATTTTAGGACGTGCCGCGCTCATTGGAGATTCGCTACCCGCTGCATAAGCTGCAAGCTAGAATGGGCCTCTTATCTGGAAAAAGCTGGAACAGCAGCGGCCGCCCGGCTGTGCAGGTTGTAAAATTCGCGATACCAGTCGACAAATCGAGAAACTCCCTCTTCGATTGACGTGTGCGGCCTGTAACCAACTTCTTCGCCCAGGCGGTCAATGTCCGCATAAGTGACTGGAACATCTCCGGGCTGCATGGGCAGCCACTTGATGTTGGCTTTTTTCCCGATCTTATCTTCCAGCACGCGAATTAATTTCAAAAGCTCCACGGGATGATTGTGCCCGATGTTGTACACACGATAGTTCGGTGCAACGTCGTCAGATGCGCTGCCGTCTTGCTCAGCTGCGGGCGGTTTCGCAAGCACCCGCACAATGCCTTCGACGATATCGTCAATGTAAGTAAAATCCCGGTGCATCTGGCCCTGGTTGTAAACCTCAATGGGCGATCCCTCATGTATGGCCTTGCAGAACTTGAAGATCGCCATGTCCGGACGGCCCCAAGGCCCGTAAACTGTGAAGAAACGCAGACCAGTTACCGGAAGCCCGTAAAGATGGGCATAAACGTGGGCAATTAATTCATTGCTCTTCTTTGTAGCCGCATAAAGGCTGATGGGATGGTCAACATTGTCAGTTTCTGAAAATGGCGTCTTTTTGTTGGCCCCATAGACAGAACTGGAGGAGGCATAAACAAAATGCTCCAGCTTTTTCTTTCTCGACGCCTCAATTACATTCACAAAGCCGGCAAGGTTGCTCTGTACATAAAGATGAGGATTTTCCAGTGAATATCGCACGCCTGCCTGCGCCGCCAGATGGACCACCAAGGTGAAATCTTCTTTTTCGAAAATTTCGGTGATCGCAGGGAGGTCGGCGATGTCGGCATGGATAAACTTGAAGCCCGAGTCCTTCTTAAGGATTTCCAGCCGCGCAGGCTTCAGGCCTTCATTATAAAAGCGGTTGAGGTTGTCAATTCCGATGACCTCATGGCCCGATTGCAGAAGCCGTTGCGTGACATGAAATCCAATAAATCCGGCGCAGCCGGTGAGCAATATCTTTTTCATACAGAAACATCCCTTTTACAGATTGGAAGAAATCGCAATGGCCAAAATACTTTCAAGAAAGTTCCGCCTCGTCCGTCAATTCCTGTGACGCCGACAAATGAGAAAAAGCGCTTTCCACAGGCTTTTTAGCATGTATTAGAGCCAGCGTTTGGCTGGACAAAAGCGAATCCGGCATTTTGTGCAAGTGCAGCTGTGTTGAAATCCGCCCGAGACCAACGTTCAGCAACCTGCTGGAGAGCAGCATGGCAGTCGTCAACAAAGTGTTCGCCGCAACCAGAGGCAAGATCCATTCAAATGAGAATCCCGCGATATAGCAGCATGAAACAACAAACAAAGCTGCCAATGCCATGCCTTTCAAGACGTCGAAGAGCTCCTTGGTAGATGACCGTACTGATCTGGCACGATACATTCCACCGAGGCAGAAAGATCCGAGTTGAAGCAGAGCAGCGGCAACGCCGGCTACCCACAATCTTGCGGCGGAAAGCAGATCGAACCTCTCCGGGAAGAGCAATGCGACTACATAAATACCCAGCAAGATCAACGCGAAATCGCGGGCCATTTTTGCCGCTCTTGCTCCACGAAGCCGCAGGAAATCGGGAACAGGAGACACGATGGCTTTGGAAAACCAGTTATCAGGCAGTTGCACTCGAGCCAGGTACCACCAGAAATGAAAAACTCCAATCAGAGTAACGGCAAGCACTACATTTGCCCATGCGGAACCCAGACGCGCCCAGGCAACAGCCAGAATGCCGGCGCACGCTGCCATGGCATGCAGTAATCCAACTGCGCTCCTTTCACTTAGCCCGGAGAAGACCAGCCGATGCGAAGAATGATCGCGTCCTCCATCCAAGATGGCGCGGCCTTTGATCCGCCGGGAGAGGCTCACCAGCAAGGCGTCAAAAACAGGCACAAACAGAATTAAACAAGGTATGACCAAACCAGCCAGTGGAACTGTGACCCTGCTGGCGGAAACGACGGAGGCAGAAGCCAGGAAAAAGCCAATAGGCAATGATCCTAGATCACCCATGAAGATTCTTGCCGGGTTGAAGTTGAACAAGAAAAACCCGCCAACAGAAATCATAAGAAGAATTGAGAGCACGCCGATCGGCGAACCTGGCCCCGACAATATCACGATGCCGGCCAGACCAATGATTGCCACGCCGCCAGCCAGGCCGTCCATGTTGTCGATGATGTTAAAAGCGTTGGAAATGACCACGATCCAAAGCACGGTCAAAACCCAGTTAACGCCAAAACTGGAAGTAATCGGGCTGATAATGCCGGAGGAAACGGTGCAAGCCGCGATTAGCACTTCTGCCAGAAGCTTTGGTTTTGGCCCAAGCCCTTTTATATCGTCGATAAAGCCCAGCAGAGCCAACGCCACCATCGACAGGAGGAGCACCCAATACTGGTGAGAAGCCAGCGACATCAGAGCGATGAGCCAGAACGTGAACAACACCGGGCCGCCGCCAAACTGGGCCACAGTGCGCTTGCTCCAGCGGTTTTGAGACGGCACAACAACCCATCCTTTGACCGTTGCTACTTTGATCAATAGAGCAGTGAGACCTACCGATCCCACGGCGGCAGCGACAGCAAGCCAGATTAATTGAGAAGCTGCAGGTCTTTCAATAAAGACCGAAGCCATTCGTCTGGATACGTCCAGTACTTCCATACGACAATACCTTGAGGAGCCACGCACTCCCTGAAGCCCTAATGGGCGGCACACGGGAATACCCAACCCTTTGAACCTTACTTTGGAAATCGTTTAAACCCAATGTCCCTGGGAAAGTTTTTGCTGCGGCCCCCGCTGGAGCGGCGCAGAATGCAACTGGATACGCAATGCAGCCGTGCCTGGTTTATCCGCCTGCGGCTGCCCTTAGGCCTGTTTCGACAAATTTTCCATGTCCATTCGTGTGAACCACTTTGGGTTCACCTCGGTGGTGCCGGATAATATCGGCAAGAATTTCATCCAGGCACATTGTGGGGGCGTAGCCAATGAGCTGGTTGATTTTTGATAAGTCGGGCACGCGGCGCATCATGTCCTCAAACCCTTCCTCATAGGCCTGGCTATAGGGAATGAAAACAATCTGTGAGTTTGACCCGGTTAATTTCTTGATGCGTTGGGCTAATTCGAGAACGGAAATTTCGTCAGTGGACCCGATGTTGTAAACATTTCCATTGGCTTCAGGGTGTTCCGCCAGGCCAATCAAGGCTTGCGTGGCATCGGCGACGTGCGTGAAGCAACGGGTCTGTGAGCCATCGCCGTAAACTGTCAAATTGTCTCCGGCCAGCGCCTGCTTGATCAAACTGGGAACAACCATGCCATAGCGACCGGTCTGCCGTGGTCCCACCACATTGAACATACGGGCCACAACGGTAGGAACCCGCTTTTCTTTCCAATAAGCAATGGCAAGAAACTCATCGATCAATTTGGAACAAGCGTAGCTCCAGCGGCCTTTGTCAGGAGGACCAAGGACCAAATCATTCCCTTCCTGAAAAGGAACGGTGTCCCGCTTGCCGTAAACCTCAGATGTTGAGGTAATAAGCACACGTTTTTTCTTCTTGGCAGCCAGTTCAAGAATGATTTCAGTGCCGCGAATGTTGGTTTCCATTGTTCGCGTGGGGCTTTCCACGATCAACTTCACTCCAACGGCTGCGGCAAGGTGGTAAATCACATCGGCGGAGTCCACCAACTCAGCCATGAGGCGTTCATTTGTAACACTGTCGATGAAATATTCGAAATTATTCGATGGCTTTAAAGCTTTGATGTTGTGAATTGAACCTGTAGACAAGTCATCGACGATTGTGACATCGTCACCACGACTCACAAGCCGCTCGGCAAGGTGCGATCCGATGAAACCCGCACCACCGGTTATAAGAACCCTCATTGCATACTCCGTCAACCTATTTTTATTGTCCTGGATTGGGGGTGTGACGCAATAATACTAGACCACCGCGACAAACCGTTAATTAAGATATATTAATATTTCCCGTTTCTGCTTTTGCAAAGTAAGGAAATATATCACTTTTGGTAACTGTTTTTCTAAAATAAAGTTCTCTAATCTCCGAAGATTGGCCGCAAATGGAGCGCTCCATCTTGCATGGCAAAATCGACGGAGCGGTTGTTCCCATTAAACCGGCCAACGCTGTGATACGTGAGTCCGGCCTGCGACATTGTTTCAGGGGAATACAGGTTCCTGCCATCCAGCACCAGCGGAGCAGCCAGCAATCTGCGAATACGCTTAAGATCCAGCGCCACAAACTCCTTCCATTCCGTGAGGATCAGTAGCGCATCAGCGTTATCAGAGGCTGCATAAGCGTCCCGGGCATACATTATGGTATTTCCCAGAACTTCTTTGGCCTTTTCCATGGCTGCAGGATCAAAGGCCGTCACCTTGCAACCTTCTGCCAGTAACCCATGAATTACGTTAATCGCCGGAGATTCCCGGATGTCATCCGTCCCGCCTTTGAATGCCAACCCCAGGACAGCAATGCGTTTGCCTTTGAGCGCTCCTACTGCGCTACGAACCTTCTGCAAGAACCGGGCAATCTGTTCCTGATTGATTCGGGATACTTCTTCCAGCAGGTTCCAGCGGCTGCCGCACGCTCGCGCTACAGATTGGAACGCAGCGACATCTTTAGGAAAGCAAGATCCGCCGTAACCTATCCCTGCCCGCAGGAACTTCTGCCCAATGCGCTTATCGCTTCCAATTCCCCTGCGCACCTCTTCAATATCGGCGCCAACCCGCTCAGAAACATTGGCCACAATGTTGATGAAAGAGATTTTCATCGCCAAAAACGCATTGGATGCGTGCTTAATCAGTTCCGCGCTTTGCGTTGAGGTTTCCAGATACTCCATCTCTCCCGCGTTATCGGAGCCGGGGACCGCACCGGATTCCTGGGAATAGCTTCCGTCGAGCAGCGGTGCGTAGATTTCACGCACGAATTTTCTGGCACGGTCGCTATCCGCACCAACCACAATCCGGTCAGGATAAAGAAAGTCGGTTACGGCTGTTCCCTCTCGTAAAAACTCAGGATTGGAGACAACATCAAAGTCCTCTACAGCGCAGCCATTCTCCAGCATCAACTTTTGTATCCATGCATTGGTGTAGACCGGAACCGTGCTCTTTTCGATAATCAACTTGTAGCCATTTGATTGTTGGGCGATTTCACGAGCTACCGATTCCACATAGGATAGGTCTACCTGTCCATCAGCACCCTGAGGAGTTCCCACCGCGATCACAATGGCTGTGGCGCTGCGAATGGCTTCAGCCGAATCACAGGAGAAGGTCAGCCGCCTGCCATGGTTGCGTCCAAGAACTTCCGGCAGGAATTCCTCATGGATTAAGACTTCACCAGCATTCAGGGCTGCTATCCTGGCCAGGTTGTTATCCACGCACACAACCTTGTGCCCAAGCTCAGCAAAGCAAGCCGCAGCAACAAGCCCTACATAGCCGGAACCGATGACAGCAATTTGCACCAAGGGCCTTTCAATAAGGGGATAGATGAATAAATACTTTACCAGATGGATTCAATAACTTAGCGAACTTATTTCTCCTAGATTAACAAAGAATGTTCATAATCCAAAATAGGTACATTGCCTGAGCCCATTGCAAGGTATTAGGTCGGAGCGCCATTAGGGCGAATGGGTTAGGTAGAGATCTTCATATCTTCCAACAATGCCCGGAAGACTGAATTCGGTTTCGATTCGTTGCCGCGCTTTGGCTCCCAGCTGCTGCCGACCTGTGCGGCCCATGTCACTCAGGCGCGCCAAAACTTTGGCAAGCGCTTGGGGTCCACGTGGCGGCGCCACCAAACCGGTATCTGCGACAATATATGCGCTATCACCCACATCTGTTACCGCACACGGAACGCCGCAGGCCATGGCTTCACCAATGGAATTGGAAAAACCTTCTCCCCATGCAGATGCGGAACAGCCGATATCAAATGCATTGTTCAAGCGTGGAATATCAGATCTCTCACCCAGCAGGATGACGCGGCCTTGAAGTCCATTCTGTCCGATTGATTCGGCTAACTCCGGTTGCTGGGAGGTGACGCCCGTTCCCGCCAGCACGAACCTGACATGCGGATGGGATCGAGCTATCATGCCGGCTGCCTGCAAAAATCCAGCGTGGTCCTTCATGGGATGGAAACGCGCCACCAGCCCGATCAGAATGGTATCCTCTGTAACTCCCAGTTCTGCTCGCATCGCGCTGCGAGCGGCCTCATCCGGACGCAGTGCCCGGCAATCAAACCCATTGGGAATGACAACCCGCTTTTCTGCGCGATATCCCAGATCTTCATGCTGACCGGCACTGGTTCTGCTGTTATAGATAATAGCGGCCGGACGGGCGGAGAGACGCGCGCCCAAGCCAATGAATCTCGCGGTCAACCACCGCTCACGGCGCAGGTCGTAAACAGTCTGCCGGATGTTCCACAGCACCGGCACCTTCTTGTGCGGCGCACTCTTGCGCACGGCTACCGTGGCCATGCTGGCCATGAGGTTACCGTGATACATCCATCCCTGGATAAGCTGGGGAGCAATGCGCCGAGCCAGCGGCAGGATGGAGAGCGTTTTAAAAGGGTTCGGCGCATTCCGCTTCAATCCGAGGCAATGGACCGGAACACCCAGCGCGGCAATGCGCGGTCCGATTGTTCCCTCGTCGCCCAGGGAGACAACCACGTGTTCCATGCTTCCCGACGCGGCGGACAGGAGCTTCAGCAGCATCGTTTCTGCCCCGCCAGTCGAGAGTCCCGTAATTACGTGCATGATGCGCATTGGTTGTCAGTTACTAGTCGGCATAGCTTTCGATTCATGACCGGCAACGCGCAAGAGTTCGCTTGCCAGTCTTTCGGCCAGCACGTTGACGCTAAAACTCTTCAGCGTGACTTCACGTCCCTGTTCACCCATGCTTGCCGCCAGCTTTGCATTGCTGATGAGTGCCTCCAATGCGCTGATCCAATCATCAGCGCTATTCGCGGACTCGCCAATGGAAGCCATTTCCAGAATTTCAGCATTCATTCCCACTGGCGAAACCACCACGGGAATTCCGCAGCTCATGTATAGAAGCATTTTGTAAGAGCACTTGCCGCGGCTCCAGAGCGTATCCCGCAATGGCATGATCCCAATATCCATGCTTTGGATCGTCTGAACTTCAACTTCGGGAGACCATAACACGAATTCCAACTGGTGCGCGGGGACATCGAGGGTCGGACGTTCGTCCGCCATGATGCGAAGCCGCGCCTTTGGATATTTGGTGAGCACCGTTCGCAGCGAAGCTTCGACGATCTTGAGGTCCGCGAAACCACTGCGATTCCCCGACCAGCCGATAACCGGCGCATTTCCAAAAGATCGGGTCTGGAGCGGGACAAACCGTTTGGTATCGACCGCAGTGGGCAAAATGGTGATGTTCGCGTTCCACCGGCGGAAGTATTCGGCCAGGAAGGAATTGCCGCAGATTACCGAGTCAGATATGTGAGCCAATTTGCGCGCGAATGAACTATCACGGTTCAGCCAGATCGCATCATCCACATCCAGGACGCGCGGATGTTTTGTGAGAGGCTCCAGAGTCAAAAATGTTGACAGCATCTCGCGCTGGAGAAGGGTGACATCGTAGCTGAAAGAACGCGCAATATCCGGCAAGCGTCCCGCCAGAGAGGCAACGGCCCAAAAAGGTCTCGTCCATTTCCGCACTGGAGGGTATCCACCAGCGCGAGGATAAAACTCTGAAAGTTCAACACCATGAAGCTTCAGGTCTGCGATGTATTGACGAACCCGGAAACGGGAGCCTGGGGCATTTTGGCCGATGGTGAATGCCGCTACGCTAATCATGTTGTGTTACTCATGCAACGGCGCGGTTGACGAACGAACAGGCCTAAGAACCAACGTTATTCCGGAAACATACCTTGCGAACCAGAAAGCAAAGGCATCCAGACGCGGCGTTTTCGGGTAAAAAAATACAGGAGTTCGCTTTGCCATGGTCCTTAATTTTGCGGTATAGAAGCGCGGCGTGTACTCAAAGGACAATTCCAGACTGGCATTGTCAGCTATTTTCCTT
>DASXIL010000535.1:0-2857 GCA_036497985.1 Candidatus Angelobacter sp.
AGAAAACACTGAAGACGGCAAGCGTGATCGAGCACGCGCCAATGAACATGAAGTCTCGTTCAAAAAGGCGCTGAAGGCCGGAGTGAAAATTGCTTTCGGTACGGACATGGGCGGCATTCCCTGGACCGAACCCATTGCGAACGAATTTGGTTTCATGGTGAAGTTCGGCATGTCGCCAATGGACGCCATCAAGTCCGCAACTTCTACCGCTGCCAACCTTCTGGACATGAAAGGCGATATCGGCGTGATCGCGCCGGGAGCATTTGCTGACATCATGGCCGTGCAGGGTGACCCGCTCGCGAACGTGGAAGCGCTTAAAAACGTGAAACTAGTGATGAAAGACGGCAGTGTTTTTAAGCAGTAGGCCGCCGGTGGAATACGAGTCTATCTGAGGAGAAAACCTAATCAGCATGAAAAACACTGGTTCGTCGTCTGTCATCATGGCCGTGGCTCGGATTGTGGTGGGCGTCATGTTTCTGTTCTTTGCGCAATACAAACTGATGGGGCATGACTTTGCTCACGGCGGTTATGCGAAATATGTCACTGGATACGTGCAGGAAAGCGCCGTGCCTGCTTACAAACCATTCCTGCGCGCAACTCTCAAGTTCCCCACAGCGTCCGGTTATGCCGTAGGGGTGGCGGAGTTGCTGATCGGGCTTTCCATGGTTTTAGGATTCTGGGTGCGGCCCTTTGCCATTGTTGGCGCCCTGTTTATGGCCAATCTGCTGCTTTCCACCTGGATGCTTCCGCAGGGCGTTCCGCTCTGGCGATACTTTGGCAATGAGCTGGATAACGTAGGACTTTTGCTGCTGTTCCTGATATTTTTTGCCCATAATGCAGGCCAGACTCTTGGGCTGGACAAGGGAAAATAATCTCTAGCTTTGGCGCTTTGCGACCCGCCGACAAACATGGTCCCCCAAACCCATTGGGAGCAGAACGCGCCGGGGCCTGTAAAATAGAGTCTGGCAATGGTGCAATTCACTGAACAATACGATGTTGTAGTAGTCGGCGCCGGTCATGCCGGGTGCGAAGCTGCCATGGCAGCCGCCCGCATGGGACTCAAGACCGCGCTGTTCACACTCAACGTGGATCTGATCGCCCAGATGTCATGCAATCCCGCCGTCGGCGGAATCGCCAAGGGCCATCTCGTCCGCGAGGTGGACGCCCTGGGCGGAATTATGGGCGAAGTCACGGATGCGGTAGGAATCCAGTTCCGACTGCTCAATACTTCTCGCGGACCTGCGGTCTGGTCGCCGCGCGCGCAGTGTGACAAGCAGCAATATCGCCAGAAGATGCGCGAGGTCCTGGAGAGCCAACCCAATCTTTTTATCAAGCAGGCTGAAGTAGCCGAGCTGATCGTGGAAGAAACAGAAAATCCACCACGGAGGCACGGAGTCGCGGAGAAAGCCCAGGCTGCAGCCAATTCTGGCGGCGAGGCCGGCTTGCGCGCCGAGCCGCTTGCTACAGGAGCAGAAGGATTCTCCGAGGAGGAAGTGCTCAGGCGGTTTGGAGCGAAGCGACAGAAAGCGACGGGCATCAAACTCCGCGATGGCCGCATCGTAGGCGCGCAGGCTGTGATCGTCACCACCGGAACATTTCTCAACGGGCTGATCCATTGCGGCGAGCAGACTTATCCTGCGGGACGCAGCGGAGAGCCGCCATCGCAGCTTCTGGGCGAGTCGCTCAAGCTGTTGGGCCTGCGCGGATGCCGGCTGAAGACCGGAACGCCCCCGCGTCTCGATGGCCGCAGCATTGACTGGTCACGTTTTGAAGTGCAGCCGGGAGACGCCGACCAAACGCCCTTCAGCTTCCGTACTAAAAAGATCACACAGAAGCAGGTGCCGTGCTATATCGCCTTCACCACGGCAGAGACACACCGCATCATCGCGGAAAACGTTCACCGTTCGCCCATGTATTCCGGCCAGATCCAGAGCATTGGCCCGCGCTACTGTCCCAGCATTGAAGACAAGATCGTTAAGTTTCCAGACAAAACCACGCACCAGCTCTTTCTTGAGCCTGAGGGGCTGAACACGCATGAGATTTATGTAAATGGCATGAGCACCTCGTTGCCCATTGACGTGCAGCTTGCGATCGTCAAGTCCATTCCGGGCCTTGAAAAAGCGGAGATGCTGCGGCCCGGCTATGCGATTGAGTATGACTCCATTGACCCGACGGAACTGGAGCGGACGCTGGAGACCAAGAAGATCGAGTGGCTGTTTCTTGCCGGACAGATCAACGGGACTTCAGGTTACGAAGAAGCGGCGTGCCAGGGCCTGATGGCCGGGATCAACGCGGCGCTAAAAGTGAAGGGCGAGCCGCCGCTGGTGCTGGACCGGACAGAAGCTTACACGGCCATCCTCATCGACGATCTCATCAGCAAAGGCACAAACGAACCGTACCGCATGTTTACTTCGCGCGCGGAATTCCGCCTGCATCTGCGCATTGATAATGCCGACCGCCGTCTCACGCCGCATGGCCGCCGCATCGGCCTGATTAACGATCAGGCTTGGGCAGATTACCAGGCCAAAGAACAGCGTGCGCAGAAACTGTCGGCGCTCTTGGAAAAGACGCGCGTGTCGGGCGATCTGCTGGAAAAAATCACGCGGGCGCAGCAGGAGCGGTTGGCGGGGCTGAAAACCGCAAGCTCGTCCGGAATAGATGATGCCAGCGACCTGGCAGAATCTTCGACGGCCTCGTCGGAGCTTTCTGCCGCTGCAAACGGAAGCAATCTTTCCGGCGCTCTTGGCTCGCCGCTGGCGCAACTACTGAAGCGTCCGGAGATTGTGATTGAGGACCTGGTGGCGGTTGTTCGGGAGAGTTTCCCGGAATATTTCTTAGAGATCGATGCTTTTGCCGC
>DASXIL010000536.1:0-3455 GCA_036497985.1 Candidatus Angelobacter sp.
ACTCACCCCCTTGGGACGCCAGATCACCACTGCGGTTCTTGCAGCCGGCAATGCTCCTATCCACTCCTTCATGGCGAAGGTCGCTTGAAATTCTTCGCGGATTGGATCGAATCTGATTGTTAGCAATGCAGATAATGCAGATAATACTGATCTGAAGCCGGGGGATTGGGAAAAGCCGAAAGACCTCTACAAGAAAGGACACCCATTCGACTCGTAAAAGCTCGCTCAGGGCAGCTACGGAACACGGAGGAAAATCTGGTGATCCGGAAGAACAAAACCTACCGCTGAGGCCGCTGTGGTGCAGCTTTTTACGTGGAATTTACAAGACCCGCGATGACCGTTTTTATGCCAATAAAACCCAAATAAATTCAGATGGTTACAGAAGACGTTACGCGCAGCAGTGACTCTGCATCCAACATTACGGATGTGCCGTTACTCTGGTAGACGGCCATCGGCGAAGCGTAAAATTTGAGCTGCGCTTTGCTCTTCAGCAGCTGCGGATTCTTAACTAGAGGCGTACTACTATGGGAAGAATTTCATTTTTCTTGTTTGGTCTAATCGTGCTCATCGCAGCCGTTGGATGCGGCGGTGGCGGCTCCAGCACGCCCGTGCCAACTCCCACTCCTTCGCAGGTTTTTCCTAACGATGAGCAGCTGGCCCAGGCAGCTCCGGTCAAAGTTGGCACTTCCGGCGCCAATGCAAATGATCTGGGCGCGACGGTCTGCTGCATCGGTACATTGGGAAGCTTGTGGACTGCGCCCGGCATCGCCAACCCCGTCATTCTCAGTAACAACCATGTGATGGATCGTTCCGACAAAGGCGTGGCCGGTGAAGCCATCAATCAGCCGCTGCAACTCGCCTGCACAGCCAAGGGTGCTACTCCGCCGCTTACTGTGGCTCATCTCACTAAGAGTGCGCCATTGAAGCCGGTTGCCAATGAACCGGGAAAGTGCGGGACCTCAAAAGCGGCGCTATGCGGGCACTCGCCCAGCAACGTGGACGCTGCAATTGCAGAGGTTGTGCCCGGCGAGGTTGACCTGAGCGGTAACATCCTTGATCTTGGACCGGTAGGTTCCACCAGCATTGCCGCTGCTCCTCCGTCCAACACAATCGGGGTCCCAACGCTCAACGAATCGGTAGGAAAGAGCGGCAGGACTTCCGGACTTACATGTTCCACCATCGCCTCAATCGGTGGGACCTTCGCTATCGATTACGAGGGAACATGCGGCGACGCTTCCGCGAATCCGCCTGTTGCTCCGGCGTTCGCATCTTATTTCACCGGCCAAATCGCCATTGCAGGTGGAAGTTTTAGCGCTGCCGGCGATTCCGGCTCCCTGGTTGTGGACACGGCCACAGCCCGGCCTGTAGCTCTTCTCTATGGCGGCAGCCCCACTGACACCGTGGCTAATCCAATTCAGGACGTCATCAATGCCTTTGGCGCCAATTCACCTCTTTCCATTGTTGGCGGTCCTGACCATGCGGTAAGCTGTGCCCGTACTGCCACTGCCAGCTCCACACAGGTGGGGGCCCAGGCGGCAGTGGTCCCGCAGGAGCGTCAACGCGTCACAGCGGTGCTGCAACGTCGCGCCGCCCAACTTGTTCAGGATCCTTCCATCAAGTCGGTTAGCGTCGGCGCCAGTGCGGACAATGCAGGTGAAGGCGCTTTGCTGGTCCATGTCTCTGGCAACACTGTCC
Organism: Candidatus Angelobacter sp.; assembly: GCA_036497985.1. GTDB lineage: Bacteria > Acidobacteriota > Terriglobia > Terriglobales > Acidobacteriaceae > Angelobacter. The sequence continues at coordinate 1,696 of DASXIL010000536.1, forward strand.
CGCGCGTTCCGCCCGCGATTGATGGTGTCCGTACTCGCCTGGTATTCGATGACGGAGCCGGGCAGGCGCTTCCGCCGGTTGGCAAAGAGAAAGTCACCCAGGCTCTGGCCGTGAAGGAAGCCAACGTTGCCGGCCTGATCACTCAACCGGGCATTCAAGGCGTGGCCATTTCTCTTAGTCTGGATAATCCCACGGAAACTGCGATTTCCATTTATCTGGTGAAGGGCGCTGCTCATCCACCCATTCCGCCGGTGATCGATGGCATACGCACACGCGTCTTTGTCAGCGAGCGCTTTAAGGCGTTTTAAGGCAATTGCGATACTCAACCATCAGCCCTGGCCGCAACCCGGGGCTTTTTTTTAGAGCAGATCTAGTGTTGCTGTAGCCCGATCCGGTGGAAGACCGGCCCTTCAGAGCCGCGTTAAGGCTCTTAAGGGCGTGGGCTTTAGCCCTGGTGTAAAGCCATCAGAGGACTACATCAAAGATAAAACTGGGCTAGCCGATCCCCAACTCTCGCGCCGCCTCGCGAGCGATCTGGGCCATTGTGCTCACCGGAGCAATTCGGATGGCGTTCTGCTCCAGCGTCTCGCGCGCAAATGTTACCGATTCATCATCTGACGGCAGCTCATCTTCCACGATTGCCGTAAGCTGCGCCTGCTTGCCGTCCGATTTGTGAATTCCCCGTGCAAGCTGCGGAAAACTAAAAGCCAGGACCTTGGCGGCATTTACATCACTGTTGAGCGTAACCGCGTGAAATAGTTTTACTGTTCCGTTCGGACTGTAGCCGCAGTCGATCTTCAGCGGATCGCCGCTCCGCGTATAGCGCGAAACCGGGATTTTCTCCTGCATCAGCGGCCACACGCCGGCAGCTTCAAATTCTGAGCGCATACGCGTCACAATCGCCGCGCGCGCACCGGGCTCCCGCGATTGCTGGCGTCGGCGCGGACGTTCCAGATAAAGCCGCGCCAGTTCATCCGCTTCGTCCACCGCGGACGCAGCCAGGCACGCCTGAAATTCCGAAGGCTGGATTGCGTTGGAAAAAGAATCCTGAATGCGGCGGAGAATGAGGTCGCGGTCGCCATTCATCTCACGCAACTGGTTGCGCAAGTCATTTTCCAAAGCTTGCAGCATTTCCACATCTGCGTCAGGATCAAGGCAGAGCACGCGTGACCAATCGCGGGTAAAGCGCACCTGCGCGCCGCCCGCGGGCGGCAGCAGCACCAGCCCCACGTTGATGAATTCATTCTTCACCGCGTCGGGAGCGTAGCGCAGGACAAAGAAGCGGCACTGAATTTTCTCGGTCATTACTGCACCGCCGATTTGTTGGCTGTCGCATTCCACTCAGCGTCCTGTCCCCACCTGGGGAACGGTTGCCGCGTTGAGTTGCGAAATGCCGTAACCAACTCCCGCACTTTGCTTCTGCGTTCCACGATTGCAGCAGCCAGAGTTTCCATCTCTTCCCAATCGTTGCCTGTCCACCCAGGCGGAACGGCGCCGGCGATTTCATGAATCGCCGCAGGATCAAAGTTCTCCACCCGGCTGAGCCAAGGTTCAAATGATTCCCAGCTGCGCACATCCTGGTACACAAAATTGCGCGCATAGACGCCGCGCAGCGCCGAGTCCGGAAAATTCCATTCGCCGGCATTGAAGCAATAACCCTGGTCGATGAACGTGGCGGTATATTTGCGTTCGTTTGTTTTCTTCCAGAACACAGCTTGCCGTCCGTTGGCGTTTCCCAGCCATTTGTCCACCACCAGCAT
>DASXIL010000537.1:0-4745 GCA_036497985.1 Candidatus Angelobacter sp.
GCGGGACCACCATTCTTCCGGCATTCCCTCGGTGTGCGCCCACAGCTCTGTGCAGATGGATAGCACAGAGCTGCGGGACCACCATTCTTCCGGCATTCCCTCGGTGTGCGCCCACAGCTCTGTGCTATCCATCTGCTCCGCGCGGCTAAGGACGGGTTCAAAAGACTCCCAGCCGGTAACCTGCTGATAAGCGGCATTCCGGGCATAAACACCCCTGAGCGGCGAGTCGGGAAAATTCCATTCCGAGCAGTTAAAGCAATAGCCTTGGTCGATGAAGGTCACGCTGTATTTTCGTGCCGTAGCTGGCTTGGTGAATACCACTTGGCGCCCATCGGCGTTACCCGCCCATTTATCTAAAACGAGCACTCGGGCGAAGTCCTGTAGATTGCGGGTTTTCTGAAGCATTAGAGATTCAGGCAGATAGTCGAAAACCATGTCATTTTCCGGGTCGGCCACATAGCGCGAACCCAGCTGTAAGCCGCTGCGGCAAGGTGTTGGCAATCCGGCCACATCAAAGCGGAGTTCCGGCGTGTTCTCGATCAGCCAGTCGGAAACGTAAAGCACTGCTACGTCCGGCATTGGCAAACCGAGATATAGGCCAAGTCTGCTGGCTAGAAATTCATTCGCCAAAACCCTAGTGTGTTGCGGGTTCCCCTGAAACTTGGTGATGTAATAATTACCATCAGAGGCCCGCATAAACTGCGACTGTGAGCCTCCGCGCATCCGGCGAATCTGCTGCACTGCGGAAAGAGGTAAAACGGCCTGCGCCTGCATTATTGCACCGCCTTTCCGTCCTGTGCATCCTCGGGGCTGAGTGCCCCAAGGATTACAGCGGAAGTGCGCTGCACTACTTCCAAGCTCTCGGCCAGCAGGTTCAAATTGCTGCGGTAAAGCTGGATGTTTTCGGCTGGCTCTGTGTCCAATTCCAGAGCATTGCACACCACGAAAGCAACGGCCTTTGCTTCCCTCAACAGGACGTCGCGGGTTACAAAGCTACGGCGCTGCGTCTCATACAACATCTGCAAAGCCAGTTCCCGAATCAGGACGGAAACGGTTTCCTCTGGTTCCATATCGGGCATGAGACGAATCAAGCCACGATAGGACGTTCCCTGTGCTGGCGCGATCTTGTCTGAATACTCGATCTGGAATCCCTGACTGCCGGCAACCTCAATCAGCTTGGTCAGCACTTCAGAGAGATTAAGATTTGAAAACCGGTCACCTGCTGACAGTGCTTCGCCTTCGGTCTGCGACACGTCAAATACCCGCACCTGACGGAAACCAAGCAATTCCTGTTGTGGCTCTGCTGCTTCCCTGCTGCTTTCTGTGTTGGCTGGCTTGTTGGCTGCTGCAAGGATAGGAGCGAAAATCAGAATGCCCTTTTCGCCCTGCTTGATTCTCCGGCCTAACTCGTTCCAACCGCGCCACCCCGCAACTTGAGTTGCCGTGGGTCGCTGAGTTGAGATCAATAAAACATTGCCAAAACTGTACGTGTGAAAACGCGCCATCGCCTTGAGGCATTCAGACAATACCTCGGGATGACCTGAATCGATGTCATGCGCTAAAAGTTCAACACCCGCACAAACTGCCTGACGAACGCTCCTGATTTTGCTTCTTTCTTGCCTTTCATTAACTAACATTTTTTAACCCCTGTTCCGCCGTAACCGGCTGTTGTTTGTCCTTCACCACAGGCCGCGAAGCGGGGACAAAAACAGCGGTACGGAGGACAGGAAGAACGGAGTCCGCAATCAGGGTGGCAAGGCGCGACCGAAAGCGCGGTGCGTGACAAAACGTTCTTGGTTCTTGTTTTGGCGCGATACCGGCGCTGCCGAGCGACCAACCGAGCCTCAGCTTTAAGAGGCGTCCACCTGATTTGAGGACGTAGTGGACGAATGGCGCGGAGCTAACCTAAATGGGAACAGAGGCAGACTTTTTAAGCCTTGTAGCATGTGTCGTGAGAAAAGGAATGGCGGAGAGAGTGGGATTCTCCCCACCCCATTTTGCGCAAGTCGTTGATTATCAAGCTATATAGCTCTAAATATGTGCCAATAAAGGACTTTGCATATTTTGTGCCCCGTGCGCCCTGTGCACCCAATAGAACAAATTTTTCGCATTTTATGGACAGGAAGTGTTTCTCGTTTCTCGCGGCAACTGTGCAGTTCGCTGAACGGCAGTACGGAATGACAAATATCTGTCCTCTCGTTGCCATGACTTGAGCGCGGCTCAGCGCATAGTGCGGCGGCGCTTCGGATCTTCAAGGGTGTCGCGGACCCGTCGACTTGGAAAGGCTGGTTGCAAGTTGCTCAGGGATGAGCCACTACCATAAGAGTCTTCGAATACTTCAAAACACAATCCACACAGCGGCGAAGATTATCAGGATCCAGGGCAGCAAAACTCTCGTCAAGCACCACCATATCGGCGTCTTGAAGCAGCGCCCGGGCAATGAACAGCCGACTACGTTCACCATGAGAAAGTTGCCAACCGGTTTCTCCTACCACTTGCATTAGGCCGGCAGGCATACGACTGAGCAACTCGGCCAGACCAAGTTCCTTACAGATTGCTTCTGCCTCCTGCATATGCTCTGTCGCGGCCGGCCATTTCCGTCCCATAAGGAGATTGAAAGCAAACGTTTCCGAAAAAACATAGTTTTCGTGAAATTGTGGGGCTGCAGCAATCTTCCGTCGCCAGCCGCTCCGGCCCAGAGTTTGATGATCCAGTCCATTCAACAATAGAAGACCGGAATCGGGGGGGCGAAGTCCCGCCAGAATGGCAACAAGACTGGATTTGCCACTTCCGGAAGAACCTTCCAGAAGTAATTTATCGCCTCTAAATACATTGAGCCGGCATTGCTGCAGAACCGGTTCTGGGCGGCCGCGGTGCTGGAATCGCACGTCCCTGCATTCGATCAGTTGGCCGGAGTGGGAAGTATATTTGTTTGGCTCTCCAGGAGTTTGGAAATCTCCTGCAATTGAAGAAGACTGTGTGTCCACCGCCAAAAGCGGCTGGATGCGTTGCCATGCAATGGCTGTATCCGCCATCTGCATCATACTGGTGACGATTTTTCGAATTGCTTCACTGCCAATCAGGACGCCTCCCACGGTAATTGCAATGGAGAAGGTTGCGACGGAGCCGCTTATCACCCCCGGGGCCAAGACGACCATGGACAGCAACATCAAACCTCTGGCCCCAAATGCAGTGAGCATGGCAGCCATTTGATCCATCCTTTTTGAAGCAAGCAGGTAGTTTTCGAGCGTCTCATCCTCGCCCGCGTGCCAGCGATCAGGGACCTCTTGCACAATCCGTGTGCGGTGGCCGACGATGCGTTCAATGAGATCATGCGTCATTTCCAGGCGAAGTCCTGTCCATTGCCGGCGGCGCCGAAAATAATGAAGCAGCAACAGGAAAACGCCGCCGCTCCAGCCCAGCAGCAGGAGTAGCTCTGGCACAGGAGCAGCTCCCATTCCCAGCACCACAGCCGCGGCAGCGAGTTCCAGCAGGGCAACAATACCCAATACCCCACCGCTAAACCCGACTGTTTCTATGTCCTCTAACTCCAGGGCCCGACCCAAAAACTGGCCAATCCCATGGGACCGCATCTCGTCTGGATTGAATTGCAAGGTCGCATGCAGGAGCTTTTGGCGGCAAACCCACCCTGCCCCGGCCGCTGTAACTCCCTGCATCCACGTCGCAAACAACCGGAGCGGAATCATCGTCAGAAGCAACAATGCCCAGACGCCGATCCAGCCAGTATCAAACCTTCCTTGCAAGGCACTGCACCCCAATACCCACCAGGAGAGAAGCCACAAAACATATGCTGCCGCGTAAGAGACCATGAGCCGGCCAAACCTGTTTGGCAGTTGCACATCCTGTGCGTGCCGCCAGATGTTGGCTCCCCCTCGCCGCCGCAGGATCCAGCAGCCGGAAATCCGGTGATCGGCGAGTCGTTCCTCCAACAGAATTTGCAGAGAATTGCGACGGCGGTGCTTTCCTACCCTGGCATGCAGCAGCAAGCCTTCAATTTCCGGCAATACCGCCGACTGCTGCCGTCGGAAAAGAAAATCGCGAAGAACATTGCAATTCAGCCGCACTTTCTCCAAGTTGCGGCCCACCACGATCAAAGACTTGCCAACCAAACCAATAACAATGATGAAGGCCGGCTGGGCAGAGTCTGTTACGCGAAGGACCAGAGGAGCCGCTTTCTTTACCGCATTGCTGAAATCACGGTATGGAAGATTTTCCTGTTCGGCTTCGAAGCTCGCTTGCTCGGCCATGAAATCAATCCAACGTCCAACGGCAGCCGCATCCGTAAACGTCGGCAAAGCTCGATCTGCCATCGCCTCGCCAGGCGGGGATGACCGCGCCCACTGGCCAACTCTCGCAATCACCATAGGCAGGTCAGTGGCGGAGCAGCAAATGTTGCCTGGCAGATTCAAGCCTTCCTCCCCGCCAAGGCGCTCAGCGGTTGTGGCGGCTCTATAATCCGTCCTGTTTCAAGCCGAATTTTCCGCCAATTCCTGCTGGACCATAAACTCTTTTGCAGTTCGGATTCGGCCTCCAGCATCGACCGGAAACGAGACCCGATCCTTTCTGATAAGCCGCGTGGGTGGCCATCTTCCACAATCTGGCCAGCTTCGATTACTAGCACTCGATCCAAGGCCAACGTTTCTGCGATGTCATGGGTTATACAAAGCATGGTGGCGGGTTTCCAATGCTTGCGCGCATTGGCCAACAGCGCATGCCGTCGTTGT
>DASXIL010000538.1:0-11589 GCA_036497985.1 Candidatus Angelobacter sp.
TGGCTGTTGAATGACCTCGTCCGCTCCCACTTCGTAAAGCTCAAAGACGGCCGGCCATTTCTTTCATACTTTCAGGCATGGATATCAGTCGTTCTTGCCTGGTGGCTCGTGCCTATAACCTTGTTTTTGTTCTGGGGACGATATCTGCGCCGGCACGATTTTTTCTGGGCTACCATTCATGCCCTGTTTTTGGCGCTGGCCGTATCCTCTGCTGTGCGGCTCTACCGCACCGCCGCTGGCACGCTTCGCGGTAATGCAAGGCCGGCTTTTCGGTTGAAAGAGGTCGTGAAGCGTCGCAGCACCTATCTGCGCCTCTCGGTTGCAGTAATCGTCAGTGCTGCCTTGATCGTGATCTCGGCCGGGGCCGTATTTGGACAGCGCCCACTCGCACCTTCCATTCCTCGCAGCTCTCAGCGAACCTGGATTCCGGCCGCTCTCGAGTATATGGGCTATTCGCCGTTTGCAAATTTGAACCATGTTGACGTGTCCAGCAAACCGTCAGATTGGCTCGGCAAGAAAGATGAAGAACTCGACCACGTGAAGGGAGCGGACCTTGCGCATAAGAATCTGCGTTACGCCCAGGCGAACCAAGCCTTCCTGGCGAAAGCCAACCTGTCCGGCTCAGACCTGTATGGGATATCCCTGGCAGATGCGGATCTAAGGCAATCCAATTTGGCCCACAGCGACTTGCAAAGGGCCGAGCTCAACGGCGCTTTGATGCAAGGATCTGATATTGAAGAGGCTGATCTTGACTATGCGTCGCTGTTGAACGCACAACTAAAGGGCGCTAATTTGTTCCACTCCAGCCTATACCATGCTGACCTTTCTTTCGCCGACTTAAGCGGAGCGAATCTTGGGCGTGCCAATTTGCGCGGCGTGGATTTAGGAGGCGCGGTCATCAAGTACGCGGACTTTCGAGACGTAACTGCCGCGCCGGCAAAAGAAGAGATTCTTAAGAGCATTGACTGGAATTTGGCCTTCTTCCTTTCCGAGATGCTCTCGCAGCTTGATCTTCCCCCTGACCACAACGAGAAACTTGAACAGCAAATGTGTGCGGATCCTGCTGCTGTTACAGCGGAAAACGTTGGCTTTTTGTGCCCCTTTTTTAAGAAGTAGATCGCAGAGAGCAGCATTCCAGGGTTCCGGACAGCGGACAAAACCCGGCAGCTGGTTCTCCCGCTCCTTCACCATTAAGACCACAACCCAAACCATCACCGGTTCATAGTTGCTCTTTAAGGATGGAGCAAACCTTTCAAGCCTACGCTTTAGATTTTGAAAAATATCCAGCTTCAGTCGCTGAGGTAGCGCTATCGCGTCTAACAACCAGCACATCCTTGGCGCATCCACCCAGTCCAACTACAAATACTTCTCCCGCAACACCGCCCCATGATGCGTCACATGTCCTGCCACAATATACGCGCAGGCCCTCACCGTGAAAGGATTTCCGCTGGCCGTGCCCTTGCGCATCCAGGCTTCTTCAGGAAGGTTGCGGAAGAACGAAATAGTCGCGAGGCGAATTTCGCGGAACTCTTCCAAGTGACGCGCCCACGTCACGTCGTCTGATCCGGCATTGGCGACGGCAATGTCCTGATCGAAGCTGGGCAGGGCCGTCTCAAACTTGCGGGCAAACCAGAGGGCACGTATAAGGAAGACGCGCTCCGTATCGTTCACGTGGCCCCACATCTGGCGGATACTCCATTTTTCCGGCGCGTAACGACAGAGAGATTTTTCTTCCGTAATGCCGCGCAGAAACGGCAGCGTTTCGTCGAGCTGGCTTTCTAACTCGTGGAGAATATCGTCGCTGGAAACGCGGTTGATATAGCCGAAATAATATGGCGCGGCTTCGTTGGTTGCGGGGCGGCCGATCATGGAAGTGATCATGGAAATAATGTTAGCAGCCCGGGACGGATGGCACAGGCTTCCATCTGCATGGATTGATCCTGGTGGGCGCAGGCAATTTCTCTGTGGCCCTCTGTGGCAACCCCTTGGTGTTCTGCGTGTCTTTTGTGGTTGCCTCTCTGCCCAATCAGATCCGTGTAAATCAGCGTCATCAGTGGAATCAGTGGTAAGGTTTTTGGTCCCGTGCAGACCCAGCCGCGCGGGCGTCTCCGCGCCCGCGGTGAGCTTTTGCTTTTCATAGTTATTGAGCGAGGTCAATGGCCAAGGGCTTGCGCTTTTGGCTGCCGGTCAGGAAAAATGGCAGGTTATGTTTCGCCGCAAAGCCAAGCCAGCACCGGTGCAGGCCACCAGCGGACGGCTTGAGATCGAGCGCCAGGGCCACGTGGCTTACCTGGAATACACGCTGGCCGGCAAGGTGCTGCAGCTTATCCATAGTGAAGTGCCGGCGGCGTTGCGTGGCCAGGGCCTGGGATCTGAGCTGGCGCACTCCGCGCTGGAGTGGGCCCGCGAACAAGGCTTCAAAGTCGACGTTGTATGCCCATCTGTCGCCGAATATCTCACCAAACATCCTGAATATGCCGACTTGGTACTTTAACCCGCTTAAGCCGCTATGCAATTGATTGCAGAGGGTTTCCGTGCTATCCGATTCTAAGAATCTTTAATGTCCCTTTTAAAAATGGGTGAATAGGCTAGAGGTCGAGTTGGAGAGTTTACTTATAAAAGAAGGCATATTTCCATTCTTGCTGTGTGATCTTCCGTGCTAAAACAGATGTGAGCATAATATTATTCAGAATCGCGCGATCAGGCAGGCCCTCCTACATTAAAATTATTAATCTGCTGGCCCGATGTATATTTTCCCGGCTATTTTGTACTCGCATTCCAGCCCTTCCGGAACCTCAAGGCTGGAAAAGCCACTAACGAACGCCACCCTTCAGGTGACATTGCAGACCCGACGGAATCCAACCGGCTCCTGCCAGTAACGCCTGACGTGTGTCTAATCAAGGAGCCTCATCTAAAATGAAAAAGAGTCGACGCGATCTCTTGAAGTTCGGCGCGATGGCGGGTGCGGGACTTGTTATCCCCAAATTCGCTACAGGACAGACAGTCAATACCCGGGTCCACACGCAAGGCGGTGTCACGTTTCATGGACACGTCCAGCATCCGCTGGGACAACTCACAACCGCAGCCGCAGGCCTAACGCCATTCGTAGACCAGTTGCCGATTCCGCCGGTGATCCATCCCGATCCAAACGGAGTGACCCACATACGGATGCAGCCGGCGCTGCAGAAGGTGCATCGTGACCTGCCGGCTACACCGATCTGGGGATTCAACGGCATCTGGCCGGGGCCAACAATGGAAGTGCGCAGCGGCGTTCCGGTAAAAATCAAATATCACAATGATGCTTTGCCCACAACGCATCCGTTGCCGGTGGACTTCACCATCCACGGATCGGAAGCCGATAAGCCGCAGGTGCGCAACGTAGTCCACCTGCACGGCGCCAAGATCCTGCCGGAAAGCGATGGCTACCCTGAAGCATGGATTTCCCCCGATGGCGTGACCGGTCCGGTGCTGTTCAATCCGGATGCGTTTGTCTATCCCAATGACCAGCAGTCCACCATGCTCTGGTATCACGACCACACGCTGGGCATCACCCGGCTCAACATGATCCAGGGCTTGGCCGGAATTTACCTGATCCGCGATGCCGTGGAAGATTCCCTGAACCTTCCCAAAGGACAATTCGAGATACCGCTTCTGATTCAAGACCGGTTGTTCAATCCTGACGGCACGTTCCTTTATCCGGTGGCTGACGGCGGAACGCACCAGTTCTGGATCCCCGAGTTCTTTGGCGACACCATGTGCGTGAACGGCAAGGCGTGGCCGGTGATTGACATTGAGCCGCGGCGCTACCGTCTGCGCATGCTCAACGGCTCTAACGCTCGCTTCCTGAACATGAACCTGGTGATGACGGACGCCCACGGAGTAGCTCATGGCATGGCGGGTCCGCAGTTCAACGTGATCGGGACCGATGGCGGCCTGTTGCCTGCTCCTGTGGCGTTGACGACGCTGCTGCAACTGCCGGCAGAGCGTTTTGACGTGATCGTGGACTTTACCGGCAAAGCGGGCAAGAACTTTGTGCTTACCAACAACGCTCCTGCGCCGTTCCCGGGCGGAGGCGAAGTTGTGCCCACACAGATCATGATGTTCCGCGTCTCCAAGCCGTTGTCGTCGAAAGATACCAGCACGATACCGCAGGTGCTGAATCCCACGCCGATGAACATCAACCCTCAGTCCGCAGTGAAGACGCGCGACCTGATCCTGACTGAACTCGACCGCGCCTCAGACGGGTTCCCGATCATCGGGCTGCTCGACAACAAGAACTGGGACGATCCCGTCACCGAAGATCCGAAAGCGGGTTCCACGGAAATCTGGAACCTGATCAACGATACCGGTGACGCTCACCCCAAACACATCCACCTGGTGCAGTTCCAGGTGCTGAGCCGGAGACCGTTTGACCAGGATACGTTCGACAATACCGGACAGTTGGTCTTTACCGGTCCGCCGCAGGCCCCGTTCCCGGAAGAAGTGAACGCTGCCAAAGACGTGGTGAAGTCCTTCCCGGGCACGGTGACCCAGCTGATCATGAAGTTCGATCTGCCCAGGGGCACAAACGTGGTTCCGGGAAAACACTACAAGTTCGTGTGGCACTGTCACATCCTTGAACATGAAGACAACGAGATGATGCGCCCGATGGACATCATTGGATAATCGAGCGCCCAGGCGCGTGGCCGGTTGTGCAGTTCGGCAGCCGGCCGCCGCTGCTTGTGTGGCGTGTGGGCGCCACACAAGTTTTTCTATCTATAAATCTTTATCAGTCAAGCACCAGAGGCCATCCAATGAAATTTCGTGCGTTCGTCATCCTCATCATTTTTATCTTCTCTTGTTCGCTTCAGGGCCAGGACCAGCCTGTTCCCGTCGCCTTATCTGTACCCGATATCGAAGTAGTGAATCAGGATGGCCGGCACGTCCGCTTTAACAGTCAGGTGGTTGAAGGGCGCATCGCTATTGTTACCGGATTCTTTACGACGTGCAGCTCCATGTGTCCCATCACGCAGGAAAAGCTTTCCCAGGTGGCCAGGCTGCTGGGCCCGCGGCTGGGAAAAGACGTGGTCATCGTTTCCGTGAGCGTGGATCCGGAGAACGACACACCCGCGCGAATGAAAGACTGGGCAGAAAAGTTCCATACCGGCCCCGGCTGGACCCTGTTGAGCGGCAATCGCACGGAAGTGGACACGCTGCTGAAGTCGCTGGGATTATTTGTTGAGTTGCGGCAGCGGCACCAGTCAGCTCTGATGATCGGCAGCGCGGCCACCGGCTGGGTGCGAATCAGTTCATGGGCGCCCTCAGAAAAACTGGCCAAGGTGACGGAGTCAATGTTATCGGCCAAACCTGTGGCAAATGCCAGTATTCATCGGCAGTGAGATAATGTCCGCGTAAAACCGAGCCACACTTTTCCCGGTAAGCCGCTGACAACCACAAATTATGACCGGCGCTTATTCGTTCATCTGCGATTATTCGTCTACGGACGCGCTGTGTGCGCGCCTGAACCAGGTGGGCTGGCAATGGCGAGTGGGAGATAGCCATTGGTACGGCGATTACGTGGTCACTCGACCGTTTCCCGGCGTGCGGATCCGCATCGTCGATTTTCCCACGAGCACGGAGACTGGATATCGTTACGATTCCGACGTGCGTATCGACAAGGGATGCACGACAACAATGAAGGAAATCGACGCGGCTTACCGTAACGTGCTGGCGCAGCTTCCCGCGCATGAAGTCCGGGAGATTGAGTGGTTTGATTGACGTTGCCCCCATCCGCTCCGCGCCGGAACGATAAGAGCCCTGCTTCTGTTTAACGGCGTTTGCGGTCCAGCTTAACCCCGGCTTTATAGACCGCATCGATGTTCCGTGTGGCTTTGATGTCTTCATCCGGACGGCCGTTCACCAGCAGCAGGTCGGCACGTAGTCCGGGCGCAATGCGTCCGCGATCGGAAATGTGGAATGCTTGCGCAGGTGCGGATGTTGCGGCGGTAAGAGCTTCCGTCGGTGTCAGTCCATCTTCCACATACATTTCCAGCTCGCCATGCAGGCTGGCACCGTAAGTAGTGCCGGGGTTCGGAGCGTCAGTGCCGGCGACAATCAGCGCTCCAGCCTCTTTTAATTGCCGCAACGCCTGCGGCGCCGCCTTGCAGGAGACCAGGTTCGAGCGCGCGGAGGGAAACGTTTCCTTCAAGCGGTCTTTAGCCTCGTGGCTTAGATATGGGCCCAGATGCGGATCTTTCACCAGACGGCTGCCGGCAGAGTCCGGACCGCAAACGCTGTACATAACACTCAGCGTAGGAATAACAAATGCATGATGCGACGCGACGAGTTCGCCAAAATCTCGTGGAGAAGAGTGTCCGCGAAAGAGATGCGCAAGGCCGTCGGCGCCGGCCAGAATAGCAGCGCGCGCGCCCATCTCCGATCCAATATGTACCACCGCCAACCGGTTGTTCTTGTGGGCCGCGGCAATCACCGCTGCAAGCGTCTCACGGCTGAACGTAGGCCGCGGATTCATCCTCGGAATCTCTGCACCCGCCGTATACATCACCTTGATGTAGTCCGACCCTTCGCGAATCCTCTGCTCGACAAACGCTTCTGCTTCCGATGCTTTGATAAGCGTCGGGATTTCGCGCCCATATTCTGTCCCATGTCCGCCAGGTACAGTGGCAGGATCTCCGGCGGAAAAAAACGCGGCACGATCATCCCTGTCCGTCGCTTTCAACTGCGCTTCCATGCTCGGCTGCATCATCATGTCCAATTCAGTGGTCACGCCGAAGACTAGCGCCTGCTCCAGCGTGTCTGCGCCGTGCACGTGTACGTGAGCATCGATTAGCCCAGGCAGCAGGGTCTTTCCTGCGCCATCCACCACGTGGGCATTCCCAGCTGGAAGGTTCGCCCCGATGTCCTTGATCTTGCCGCCCTCAATCAGGACGTCAGTTTCAGCAATGACCTTTGCGCCGTCAAACATGCGCACCTTCTGAAACAGCACGGGAGTTTTCTGCGCCAGGGCCATGCTGGAAAGCAGCAGGTAGAAGGCCAGGCTCAGGATCGTTTTCATTTTTGCGTTTTTCCGGATCAAGTGTGATCAGTAAGGACCAATATCGTAGGCCTACATAGCCGTCTTGCAAAGCCTGATTCCGATGGTAAGCGATCTGCATCCCAATGTGGATGGAGTCAGGTGTAAGAGTATCCGCATAATACCTGATTTTTTGATAGTTTCTCTGAGGGCGGGTGAATCCGAAATCGCCTAATCAAGAAAGACCGTTCCTGGCCATAGCACCTAATAATGTTTGGTTGGGTTCATCCATTCTCCGGCGGCGGCACGTAACTCCCCTTCCGCCGCATCTCCGCAATCCACTCTTTGTACGGATAGTCTGACGCCAACAGTCTTTCAATTTCTTTTTCCACGTCATACGCAACGCGGCGGGTGGCCGGCTTGCCGTTGTCGATCATGAGATAAGAAGCTCGAGAGTCGTTGTCATAGGGTGAGCCTACGCTGCCGGTGTTGCAGACCGTCATCGCGCCCACTTTGCGGATAAAAGGGCGATGGATGTGGCAATAGACTACCAGCGGGAGGCCGAGACTTTTGTATGTGCTTTCCAGTTCGGCATCGTCTGCCGTCTCCATGGGTGCACGCCACACGTTGCCGGGACTGGCGTGCATCAGCGCCAGATTTTCAAATCGAAGCTCGGTGGGCAGAGCGCGCAGCCATGCCAGGCGCGATGGGCCAATCATCCTCTTCGTTGCCGGACCAGACAAATCAAACAGCACTTTAAACAACGGCTTTAGCTGCGGCGCGGAAGCTTCCAGCCCGGGCCGTGCCGATGTGTCCCATAGCATTTCATCGGTGTTGCCCAGCACTCCCTTCCAGCCTTCCTGGATAATGCAGTCAATTACCTCGCTGGGATTGCACCCGCCAAAAGCGAGGTCGCCGCCGTGATAGATCACGTCCGGTTTCTGCTGCCGCAGGTCGGCCAGCACGGCATCAAGCGCCGTCAGGTTGCCGTGAATGTCTGCAATGATCGCAATACGCATGAGATTAGGGCTTGTTTTGAATTATCGTCTAATTTTGGGCAAAAAGCCCTGAAAGCACCAACCAAGGCTATCCCTTACTTATATTCGTAAATTCCCGTTTTGGAACACTTAAGTACCTTGAAACCGCAGCAACATCCGTAACTTGTTAATTGTTGCCTCGGAGGGTTAATGTGTTCCCAAATTGCCCAGTTTTTTGTAATTCAAGCCCAAGTCTTTGTAATTCAAGCAAGCCAAAGGAGAAGTTTTTGTGAATTCGTCTACGTTAGTTGCAACGTACGATCTTCGTCTTGTTGCGCTCTCCGTCGTGATTGCCATTTGCGCTTCCTATGTCGCTCTTGACCTGGCGGGGCGCGTCAACGCGGCGCGAAACAATGCGCGGGTCGCCTGGTTACTGGGCGGCGCCATAGCGATGGGAACGGGCATCTGGTCCATGCACTACACCGGAATGCTTGCTTATCGTTTACCGGTCCAGGTGTATTACCACATTCCGACCGTCATTTTGTCGCTGGTGGCCGCGATCGCCGCCTCTTTGGTGGCGCTCTACGTGGTCAGCCGCCCGAGCATAAGCGTATTGCACCTTATTGTGGGTAGCTTGCTGATTGCCGGCGGTATTTCCGGCATGCACTATACCGGAATGGCGGCCATGCGGATGCCTGGGATGCACCATTGGGACCAGACACTCGTTATCCTGTCAGTGGCGGTAGCGCTGATTGTTGCGTTAGCGGCGCTGGGGCTGACATTTTTATTTCGCGAGGAAGGGCATGACAAGGTGCTGAAGGGCGTCTGCGCCGTCATTATGGGGTTTGCCGTCCCGGCCATGCATTACACGGGAATGGCTGCCGTGAGCTTTAAAGCGATGCCGGAGACGCCGGACCTGACGAATGCGATAGACATTTCCGGGGTTGCCAACACGGCCATCATCGCAGTTACGTTTGTTGTGCTCGGCTCAGTCTTCCTGTTCAATCACTGGCTTGCTCCAGCGCAGGAGCCATCTGCTGCGAAAGCCTAATCACACAACCAAAGCCTGGCGCGGTTGATATTTGTTTCGCTTCAAGATGAGTTTGCCCCGGCAGAAGCTGGGGCTTTCTTTGCATCCTATTGCAATCTTCAAAGAGGCTGCTCTTCCACCACGCGATCCGTGAACCGTATGACCAGACAAAAACCACTTGCGCAGGTGGCCCGGTTACGCTGAGCGCGGCTAAAATAAGTCCGAGAATTGGAGTTCTATGATGGAATCTGCCTCTGCATTCATCGACGCGAAGATCAACGAACTTGGGGACTGGCGCGGGAAGACGCTTGCGAAAGTGCGCCAAATCATTCACCAGGCAGACCCTGAGATCGTGGAAGAGTTGAAGTGGGCCAAACGGACATCGCCGGGGACACCCGTCTTTTCCCACGGCGGCATCGTCTGCACGGCAGAGACGTACAAAAACGTCGTCAAGATGACATTTGCCAAGGGAGCTGCGTTGAAGGACCCTTCAGGCCTATTCAACTCCAGCCTAGAAGGGAATGTGAGGCGCGCCATCGACATTCACGAAGGCGAAAAGATCGATGAGGCGGCCTTGAAGGACCTCATCCGCGCTGCAGTGGCGCTCAACCTCAAGGGAAAACCCAAGCCCAAACTGAAGCCTCGCCGTGCAAGCAGCAAGCGGGCCGGCTAACCTGGAACAAGGGAATCGCAAACCAAAGCGTCATCACGCTCGCGAAGGCCCAAAATGCAAGGTCGGAATCGCAAATGCGATATTGAATGACGGGAAAGATATAGTTGCTTACTGCCGAGACAAAGGAGCTATAAACCATCAAAGCTGTAGCTTCCGCGCCGGAACAGCCCTACAATTCCGCCCATGAGCAAAAGATATCTGGTCTTCTTTGCACTTCTGGCGTGCCTGACCGGCTGCGTCCCCGTAGACTCGCTCAACCCACTGTACACCGATAAGAACGTCATATTTGATCCTGCCTTGGCGGGTAAATGGGTTAGCGGCAATCCTGAGGACGGTGTCCTGCGTTTTGATCGCGGGGAGGAGGACGCTTATCAAATGGTCTTCACGCAAAAGACCGCCTCCGGCCATTCACAGGAAACGGTGTATGTGGCGCACCTGGTCAGCCTGGGGGGAGAGAAGTATCTGGACGTATCGCCTAAGCAGTTTGATGGAACAGCTCAGCAGTATCTGTTTCGCACCGATGGTTCGAAAAAGGGCTCCATGTTTCGCCCTGTCCTGGAAAGAATCTCCGATGGCATATATCTGGAGGTGCAGGGACCAATTCCCGGCAAAGGGAACTCCCAGGAGTTGCAATTGAAGCTGCGCTCCTCTCATTGGATATTCAAGGTTTATCTCAGCGAAAAGACACTCTCGCTTTCTTATCTTGACCAGCAGTGGGTTGAGGAGGCAATCAAGAAAAAGCTGCTTCAGGCGGAACACCTGAAAGCCAGGAGCGAGAACAGCGCGCAGTGGTTGCTTTCCGGATCAACCGCCGAGCTACAGCAGTTTGTTGTGCAGCACGCGGACGACCCGGGAGCGTTTACCGGCGGGATAGCTATGAGCAAAATCGAATAAGGGTTCGATTGCGGGTAGCAGAACCGCTGATTGGGAGATTTTGATTGCCATTTTGCCGTCTTGCTGATTTGATTGCGAAGCGCATCCCCGCGACAATTCTGGAAACAGGCTGTATGCCGCGATGATGGCCTCGGAGGCCTTCCCATGAAAAAATTCCTGCTGCTGCTCGCGGGTTTACTGTGGCTGACCGGCTGTGTGCCGGTCGATTCACTGAATCCCCTGTACACGGACAAGGACCTTGCGTTTGATGAATCACTGCTTGGTTCCTAGGTTGGCCCAGACAAAGGCGAAGAAGGTGGGCTGGAAATCCTGGCTCGGGAGCAGGATGGCAAGAAAAGCTACCTTTTGGTGATGACGGATAAGAACAAGGACTTGAAGGTCTTCAAGAAAACCGTGTACCACGCCGGCTGGTAAAACTGAACGAACACTTGTTTCTGGATGTGGTCCAGGAGAGCTTGGAGCCCCAATCCGCTCCATACTTTCTTCAGGTCAAATCCGGTAAAGACGGCCCGACGATTGAACCTGCCTTGCTGAAGCTGGGAGAAGCAGCTTATCTGGAATTCAGCAGCGGAGCGCCTGATTCCGGGGGCAAGATTGCTGCTCATCTTCGCCGTGCGCATTGGATTATCAAGGTCGTAAGGAAAGATAAGACCCTGCAACTGGACTGGATCGATGATGAGGTCTTTCGAAAAGCCGTGCAGGCAGGGACTGTGAAGCTGCCCAGCACGCTGCTGGGTGAAGGTAAAAATACGGATGTGGTAATCACAGCCAGTACGCAGGAACTACAAAAGTTCATGGCGGAGCACGCTGACGATAAAACATTTTTCAATGGAAAGACGGGAGAGTTGCACCTCAAGGAATAGAGCGTTGCTAGGCTGTTCTCGTTCTGGGCTCTTTGGCGTCCGGAATTATCGGCTTGCCTTGGCGTTTGCGTTTCCACGTCCAATAGAGCGCGGCAATCCCGCCAATCACGCTGAGAGAAATCACGATCCACAGCATGGGA
>DASXIL010000539.1:0-3859 GCA_036497985.1 Candidatus Angelobacter sp.
CTATCCCAGGATTCCAGAGATTCTGAAAAATTGCACCGTAACCTTTCTGCTCTGGCGGCGGTTTACCTCTATAGAAGCTGCTTGAAGCAGCAAGGGCTATAAAACGTAGACCCGGGTATCCGAGGGGGCACAAGTTGAACGCTGTTGCCAATCTTGCCAGCTTAACCAGCTTGAACGACGAACGGCTCTTAGTCCAGGCGGCGCAGAAAGATCCGAGCCGGTTTGCTGAACTTTATGAGAACAACTTCAACCGCGTTTACGCATTTGTGGCGCGCCGCGTAAAAGACCGCGAAGAAGCGCAGGACGTGACGGCTGAAGTCTTTCACCAGGCGCTCAGGAACCTCAGTCGCTTCCAATGGCGAGGAGTGCCCTTTGCCGCGTGGCTGTTGCGCATCGCCGCCAATGCCCTGGCGGACCGGTGGCAGCGCGCGGGCCTGGAAGTACCGGCGGACAGCGCAGAACTGGAAGCTGAATCGGGCGCGGCGGATGTGATCGAAGTAGAGCGGCGCGCCATGCTCTTTCAGTTGGTGGACAGACTGCCATCTGATCAAAGGCTGGCGGTGGTCAGAAGATTTGTTGAGCAGAAAAGCATACGCGAAATCGCTACGGAGCTAGGCCGCTCCGAAGGTGCAGTGAAGCAGCTGCAATTCCGTGCACTAGAGACTTTGCGGGAACAGATGAGGAAATCCGATGAGTAACGTTTCTGTCTATGACGAACTCGACCAGGCAATCGACCAGATGCTCTCCGAGCCTGGGGCAATCCAGCCGGCGAAACAAACCAGTTTTAGCGAACTTGTGCAACTGGCTCAGGAGCTGCGTGACATGCCGCTGGCCAATTTCAAGAAACGTCTGCAACTTGAGCTGGAATGTGAAGCAGCTGGACGGAGTGTTTCAACCGAATCCAGTGACGTTCGCGTGGCAAATTCCTACTCTGCTGGTGTCCTACCCAGCTTGTTTGGCAAAACCTTGTTTGAAAAAACCTGGGCAGGATATCCGGTGCGCCGGATCAATTTTGCGTTGTCGGTCGCTCTGCACGGGTTCATGGCGTTTTTGGTCGGAGCTGGATTTCTGATGGTCAAGAGTTACACCCCACGGGTCGATCTGCAGCCATTTGTGACAGTAAGACTCGAGCCATATCGTGTGCCAGTGGGTTCACATCCCAGCAATGGCGGCGGAAGTGGCGGCGCAGCGGAGCGGATCAGAGCCAGCCGGGGAGCGGCACCGCCCGCAGCGCGAGAACAGTTGACCCCGCCGATCATCCTGCGCAACAACTTACAACCGCGTCTCGCAGCGGCCACAACAGTGATCGCGCCCCCTGACCTGAGTCTGCCCAGGACGCGAGAGATTGGCGATCCTTTGTCTGTTCTCACCATGCCTTCAAACGGGCCTGGCGTTGGTGGCGGCATCGGAGGCAAAGCTGGAGGCGGCGTTGGTGGTGATGGCGGAGGCTCGGGTCGCGGGCCGGGCTCAAGTGGCGGCTGCTGTGGCAACATTTACTCGCCCGGCGATGGCGTAAGCATTCCACGCGCAATTTACTCGCCAGAGCCGGAGTTCTCTGAAGAGGCACGCAGGAGCAAGTACCAGGGAGAAGTGACTTTACTGGCCACTATAACCGCTGACGGCCGCACACGCGATCTGCTGGTCGTCCGCTCGCTGGGAATGGGTCTGGATGAGAAAGCCATTGAAGCGGTTCGCACCTGGCGATTTGAACCTGCGAGGAAAGACGGCCGGCCGGTCGCGGTCCAGATGAATATTATCGTCAGCTTTCATCTTTTTTGAAGCTCCCTCCGGGAACGGCCGACAAGAAATCGAACTCTTGCCGGCCGTCAAAAAGAGCTGCGGTGTTCACGAGTCAGCGCTGAACAAATCAATCAACCAAGCCCTGTTTTCATCAGCGTTGATTGGTGGACCCGCGGCTTTTTTAGCAGTGCTGTGTTAATTCCCTCAAGTTAATCTCGCTTCTATCCGCTCCGGCCCAGGCGCTCCTTCACCATCTTCTGGATCAAATCCACTGGCATGGGCTTGTCGAGCGGGAAGTGGACGGTTCCTTTGGACGTGGAGAAGCCCTTCAGTTCGTCCTTAAACTCTTCAATCACGGCTGCCGTGGGAAACAGGCTGCAATGGCCAGAAAACGCGGCGTACCAGACCAGCACTTTCTTGTGCTTGAACGCGGGAATCTTGTAGCTGATGATCTCAGTGGCCTCCGGCGGCACAACGGAGCGGATGGCCTCGCGAATCTGGTTCAATACGCTGCGGGCAGGTCCCGGGACGGCAGCAAGGTAAGCGGCAACGGTTAGCGGAGCGGTGGTCTTTGGCGAGGCTTTTGTTTTTGCGGCGCGGCGGTTAGAAGCCGCTGGTCTTGCAGCAGTCTTTCCTGTAGCAGTCTTTGAAGTCGTCTTTTTCTTGCGTCCATGGCGGCCCTGTGCGGCGGTGCGCTTGGCGGGTCTTTTCATGCACTCATGATAGAAGGATACTTATTTCGGAGTCCATGCTGCCGCAAATAACAAACCTCTCCTCACGGATCATTGGTCCGCTCAAGGAGAGGTTGAGATCAGGGCCTGATAAAGCAGAGTAAGAACTTAAGCGACTTGCGAATGCGATCGCACATACTCTTGCTCAATCATTTGCATCTGGTCTTTTAACCGAAGTTTAACCTTCTTTATGCGCACTTCTTCCAGCTTTTCATCTTCCGTCAAGTATCTTTTCTCGATCAGGGAGTGAAGACGCTGGCAGTGTTGAGTGTGTTCCTGGGCCAGCCGACGAAACTCTTCGTGACTGGCGAGAAGCTGTTCGCGAACGGAATCCACCATTCTTGAAGAACCTCCTGCGTGTTCTTTCATCGAACGTTAACATACGTGCAGGGCTGGTTCAATCAAAAAGGGCCTGTTCTATGGAAATTTAAATTTCAAAACCAGGGCATCCTCTGCCGGGTTTTGGTAGTACATTTTTCTGCGCCCAACCTCGATAAATGCCCATTTCTCATAAAGAGACCGGGCCGCGCGGTTTGACTCCCGCACTTCGAGAAAAACGCTCTTTCCGCCGCGACTGCGGACCAGATCAAGCAGCTCGCCGACGAGCCGCGAACCCAGCCCGCAACGCCGCGCCGCGCCGGTAACCGCAATGTTTTCAATCTCCCATTCGTCTTCCACCTGCCGCCCAACAATGAACCCGACCACGCTTGCATCCTGCTCCACTACCAGGGCAGTGCGGCTCTGGGGATCAACGGTCTGGGGATCAGCGGTCTGTGGATCGACTTGGGGCCGAGCATTAGGCTCGTCGGGCGCAATCAGCTTGAGGTATTCAGCCTGATTCCACTGCGCGGCGGTAGCAGAGTGGGACGCGATTTCCACAAGCCGGGGAAGGTCAGCTGACTCTGCCGGACGGACGCGAACCGCGCTCACGCGAGCCTTGCTCCGGGGGGGCTGACGCCGATAATGCAAGCGCCAGCGATGCTTGCCCTGATGATGCTTGTATCGACAATTTTTTCGCAAAGCATTTCAGCGGTTTCCTTTGAAGAAAATTTCAGCATCTGATCGGCGGAGATAGTTTGCGTCCAGCGCTTCAACAGAAACAGTTTCACCGGCAAACAATTTTCCGGCGCCGATGCGCGCAATCACTTCGCTGCCGGTGGACGTCACCACCAACAGGGCGGAATAAGAAGCCGCAGCAAGTTCCGCCAAGGCTGCATCGCTGGTGATGATCACGGCGGGCCGTTCTGCCGCGAGCGTGGCCAGAAAATCCTGTTGTGTCAGCAATTCTTCGCGCTGTTTGAGCAATGCGTGATTCGAGTGTGGACGAAATTGTGGCTCAGATTTTTCCGCAGAAGCTTCTGCATTCCTTTGATAGAGTCCCAGGAAAA
>DASXIL010000540.1:0-2895 GCA_036497985.1 Candidatus Angelobacter sp.
CTGCCGCGAGAGACGCTGGAGCTCAGCAACGCTAATTGCATTGACGTAAGTGTGGCTTACGCTTCGGCTTTGGAAAACCTGGGTATGAAGCCGGTCATCGTCATCGTTCCGGGGCACGCGTTCACTGGAGTTAGGCTGGGGCCTAACTCGCAAGACTTTCTGTATCTCGATCTGACGGTGCTGCCGCGTGGGACGTTCGCCGCTGCTATCGCACGAGCCCAGGCGTGGCTCAAGAAAACGCCGCCGAATGAAGTCCTCACCGTCGATATAGGCGCGGCCAGGGCACTGGGCGTTTATCCTATGCCTGTTTCTGGCGCAGCAAAACAAGAGGTGACCGCCGCGCAATTATGGACGCACTGATCATCGGCGGCGGAATTGCCGGGCTGGCTGCCGCCCGCCATCTCACTGAGGCTGGGTTGCGCATCACCTTGCTGGAAGCAAAGAACCGCCTTGGGGGCCGCATTTACACACAGTCGACAGCCGAATATCCCGTGGAGTTGGGAGCGGAATTTGTTCACGGACGTCCAGAAGAAATTCTTGCTCTGGCAGCGGAAGGCGCGGTGCCGATTGTGCCGGTTCGGGGTAATTTTCGCCGGAAGATCAACGGAGAGTGGGCAGAAGCAGGCGATCTCATGGAGAAAATCGACCGTCTTTTTTCAAAGTTGCCTGCAAACGAACCTGATGAATCATTTCAGTACTATCTAGATCGCAGCGGAGAGGATGACGAAGTCAAACAACAGGCGCTCAGGTACGTGGAAGGTTTCCATGCCGCCGATCCGTCGATCATCAGCGCGCGTTCGCTACGCCGGGACGGTGAGGCGGAAGAAGCGATAGAAGGCGACCATCAATACCGGATCGCCAGCGGCTATGAAAGCCTGGTACGAACCGTGGCAAATCGGATCGACCGCAAACTTTGCGACATTGTGATGAATACAGCCGTCCATGAGATTGGCTGGCGTCAGGGCGAGGTCATCGCTCGCGCCACCACAGAGGAGTATCTGGCTCCCCGTGCTATCGTTACTCTTCCGCTGGGCGTGCTTAAATCAAACAGCGTGGTATTTTCGCCTGCGCTGCCGGAAAAGCAGAATGCGATGAGCTTTCTGGAAATGGGGCCAGTGATCCGGATGAGCCTTTGCTTTCAAGAAAACTTTTGGGAGCGAGATTCGGAAATGGCTGACCTGAGCTTTCTGTTTACTGACGATCCTCAATTTCCTACCTGGTGGACAAGCAATCCATTACCCTATCCCATCCTTACCGGCTGGGCCGCTGGTCCAAACGCCGGGGCACACACAGGGCGCAGCAAAGATGAAATCGTCCGGAGCGCGGTGCAGTCCTTGGCACGAATCATGGAAATTGCAGAGCCTGAACTTCGCAAGCAGATGACAGGATCGTTCATGCATGACTGGCAGATGGACCCATTCTCACGTGGAGCCTATAGCTATACAGCGGTGGGAGGCATGGAAGCGGCACAGAAATTGGCGGAGCCGGTCGCCGGCACGCTCTACTTTGCCGGCGAAGCTACCAATGGTGACGGATACAATGGCACCGTACATGGCGCAATGGCTACTGGATACCGCGCAGCGGAAGAGCTGCTGCGGTCTCTGGGAGACCGGCCGCAGCGTACAGCTTAAGCAGCGGTGGCCAGGGCGCGCTTATGGCGTAACAGGCACGCAATCCGGATAACCAACCCGGCAAGGGCCGCAACAGCCAAAAGCGAGTAAACCGGCCAGCCCGAGACAATGCGCGGGAAAAAGGACAGCGCGAAGATGAGCCATATGAGGTATAGGGCCGTGGCTTCCAACCGGGGCGAACCGCCCAAGGCCCCATGGCTGCCTCGACGCAAGCGCATGATTGCGATGGCAGCGAGCGCGTAAATCAGCAGATAGACGAACCCTCCACCCAGCAGCGTAACGGGATGGAACTTTGACCAGCCCACTACCTGGAAAAAAGCGATGATCGCAGCTAAATGGAAAGTATGAGCCGCTGCCATGGCAATCAGAAACCAGTCACGATTCCGGGAGAGCCGCAGGGAAAATCTTCCTGGCCAGAGATCGCGCAGCGCATTGCCGGTAAACGCGCAGAGAAAGAACACAAAGGTAATACGCGCGGTCACGTGCAGCGCTATGCGTACGCCGGCTTCAGTCATCGCGGGATATTTTACGCCAGCTTGAGCAATCTTTTTAACTCCAGCTACCCCACCGCGAGGCCCTGAAGATTGCCGAGCGTGAAGGCACCCAGGCGGGGATGCGACGGAAACGCGAGACCGCTTCCAGGGCACGCGCCCTCTGGTGGCGATCAAAGGCCCGCACGTATTGGCGGATGATCTGCGGCATGGTCATGCGCAGGGCGGCTGAAAAATTCTGCTCGGCCATGTCATGTTGCTCTTGCTCATTTTGCAGCAGCTCAAGCATATTCTTGGCCAGCGCAGCCTTATTTCCCACGGGATAGAATTTAATCGCCAGGCCACCGCTATCGCCCATCTCGCGGAAGTCGGGGATGTCCGAGCAGATAATCGGTACGCCATAGGCCGCAGCCAGATTGGCAACACCGCTGGCTCCGGTGGCTGATGTGTATGGCATCACCATGAAGGACGATGTGCCAAACATGTCAGGAATGTCGTATTCTTCCACGTAACCTCTGAACTCGATTCCGGGATGTCTGCCATACCTGGCGTTCAATCCTTCAATATAGCCCGGCGAGTTGGTGTTATTGGTTCCTGCTATCACCAGTTTTGCGCGAGGGAATGCGGGTGCGACCTGCTCTTCAAATGCCTCTATGAGCATTTCACAGCGCTTGTATGTGCCCCATTTCCCGAAAGCCAGAATGCGGTGTTCCGGATTGCCGCGCCGCGAAAAATCAGGAAACTCCTGGCGTGCTGAAAGAATTCCGTGTGCG
>DASXIL010000541.1:0-2948 GCA_036497985.1 Candidatus Angelobacter sp.
GAGTTGCGCCGCGTTCGCCAGATCTACATCGTTGACGCTCGGGCATGGATGAAATGCCGTGGCCTCGCGGTTCCCCAGCGTAATCGTGCCGGTTTTGTCCAGCAGCAGCACGTCGACGTCGCCGGCTGCCTCCACTGCGCGCCCCGACATCGCAATTACGTTGCGCTGAATCAGCCGGTCCATCCCTGCGATGCCAATTGCCGACAGCAGCCCGCCAATAGTCGTCGGAATCAGGCATACCAGCAGGGAAATCAACGCAAACACGCTTTGCGGCGCTCCCGAATACATCGCAAACGGCTGCAGCGTCACCACGGCCAGCAAAAAGATAATCGTCAACCCGGCCAGCAAAATGTTCAGCGCAATTTCATTCGGCGTTTTCTGCCGCGATGCGCCTTCCACCAGCCCAATCATGCGGTCCAGAAATGTCTCGCCGGGGTTGGACGTGATTTTTACTTTGATCTCGTCCGAAAGCACTTTCGTGCCGCCTGTTACTGCCGAACGGTCTCCTCCCGATTCCCGAATCACCGGCGCGGATTCCCCGGTAATTGCCGATTCGTCCACCGATGCCACGCCTTCGATCACTTCACCATCGCCGGGAACAAACTCTCCCGCCGTAACCAGCACGACATCTCCGGAGCGCAGCTTGGAGCTTGCCAGCACCAGAATTGTTCCATCCGCCATCAACTTCCGGGCATCGGTCTCCGCGCGGGCCTTCCGCAGCGTCTCTGCCTGCGCTTTGCCGCGTCCTTCGGCCATGGCCTCCGCGAAATTCGCGAACAGCACGGTGAACCACAGCCACAGCGTGATCTGCAATCCAAACCAATAGCCGCCGGTGTGCCGCACGATGTTTCCAATCAGCACCACCAGCGTGATCGCCGCGCCTACCTCCACCACGAACATCACCGGATTTTTGATGATGAGTCGCGGATCCAGTTTCCAGAACGAATCGATGATCGCGTTCTTCAGAATCTTGCGATCGGTCATTGCCGTTGCTTTTGCTTGTGTCGTCGTCATTGCTTCCTCAGAAAGCCTTTCCCGCACCCATCAACAGGTGCTCCAGGATGGGGCCCAGGCTCAGCGCCGGGAAAAACGTCAGTGCCCCAACAATCAAAATCACGGAAACAAGCAGCACGGTGAACAATGGCCCCGTTACCGGAAAGGTGCCTGCCGATTCCGGAACGTGCTTCTTCGCTGCCAGGCTTCCTGCAATTGCCAGGATCGGAATCTTCATAAAAAAGCGCCCCAGCATCATCGCCACGCCCAGGCTGACGTTGTACCAGCGCGTATTCGGGATGAGCCCGGCGAATGCCGAACCGTTATTGCCCACCGCCGACGTGTAAGCGTAAAGAACCTGAGTGAAGCCGTGTGGTCCAGGATTGGTGATACTCGAGGCGCCGAATTTCGAGATCACTGCGATGGCTGTGAAAATCAGGATCGACAACGACGTCACCAGAATCGCCAGCACCGCCATCTTCACGTCAAATGCTTCGATCTTCTTCCCAAGATATTCCGGCGTGCGCCCTACCATCAGCCCGGCAATAAACACCGCCAGAATCACGAACACCAGCATCCCATACAGCCCCGCGCCCACTCCTCCATACACGATTTCTCCCAACATGATGTTGATCAGCGGGACCATCCCGCCGAGTGGGGTCATGGAATCGTGCACGCTGTTCACTGCGCCGCAACTCGCGTCCGTCGTCACGGTTGCGAACAGCGCGGAATCCGCGATCCCAAATCGCACTTCCTTGCCTTCCATGTTTCCGCCAGGCTGTGTGCTCGTCGTTTGCGTGTGTACTCCCGCGAGCAGCGGATTTCCCCGCGATTCGGACGCATACGCCACCAGCACGCCCGCAAGAAACAGCGCCGCCATCGCGCTCCACACCGCCAATCCGTGCTTCCGCGAACCGGTCATCTTTCCCAGCATGTAGGTCAGCCCCGAGGGAATCGCGAAAATAAAAAACATTTCCAGAAGATTCGCCAGTGGTGTGGGATTCTCAAACGGGTGCGCGCTGTTGGCGTTAAAAAACCCTCCGCCGTTTGTTCCCAGCATTTTGATGGCTTCTTGAGAAGCGGTCGGTCCCTGCGCGATCACCTGCGTGGTCACCGTGTCCCGCGTTACCGTCCCGTTCGCGTCTGTTTTCTCGACGATCTGCGGTTCGATCAGCGTGGCATTCGTGTACGGCTTCAGATTCTGCACCGCTCCCTGCGACACCAGCACCAGCGCGCCCACCAGGCATATCGGCAACAACACCCACAACAGCCCGCGGGTTGTGTCCACCCAGAAATTCCCGATGGTCTTGGATTCTTTGCGCGCCACGCCGCGAACCACCGCGACTGCCACCGCGATTCCCACCGCCGCCGAAGCAAAGTTGTGATACGCCAGCCCGGCCATCTGCGTCAGATAGCTCATCGTGGTTTCCGGCGTGTAGGCCTGCCAGTTCGTGTTGGTGGTAAACGACACTGCGGTGTTCCACGCCAGATCCGGCGCCACATTTGCCAGCTTCTGCGGATTCCACGGCAGCCACACCTGCACGCGCTGGATCAGATACAGCAGCAACAGCGACACGCCGCTGAACAGCAGCATGGCCACGCCATACTCCGTCCAGCGCATCTCTTTGGTTTCATCGATGCCGCAAACGCGATAAATGAGTTTTTCGATGGGGCGGAGCACACGATCCGGCCACGTCGATTTCCGCTCGTACACCCGATAGAGGTATATCCCCATGGGCTTGGCCACCAACAGCACCGCGGCGAAAAATATTCCGATCTGCAACCAACCATTCGCGGTCAACGTTAGAAGTTCTCCGGCTTCAGCAACGCATACAACAGGTATCCAAACAGAAGGACAGAAATCACAATCAAGATTATGTTTCCTAGCATATTCGCCGCTTTCTACTTGAGACGCTCGCACCCTTTGAGATACAGAACTCCCAAAGTGAAGAATG
>DASXIL010000542.1:0-3863 GCA_036497985.1 Candidatus Angelobacter sp.
GTGTTACGATTTCGGCGATGACAAATCGTCGGGAATTCCGTCTGACCATGTGGAATCCGCGGAACAAAAAGATTTCCCTATGGTGAAAACGGCAACGCCCGCTTTATCCAGACCAGCGCCCGCCCAAGCCGCCAGGGCTGACCGCAATGAAACGCCCGGCAGCGGACGCGTTCAGTCAATTGACATTGTGCGTGGCGCGGTAATGTTGCTGATGGCGATTGACCATGTCCGCGTTTATTCCGGTCTTCCCGCCGGTGGCCCAACTCCCGGCATTTTTCTTACACGCTGGATCACACATTTTGTGGCGCCGGCATTCATCTTTCTGGCGGGCACTGCGGCTTTTCTCCACGGTCGCAAACTGGGAGATACCGGCTCTCTGGCGCGCTTCCTTGTTACGCGAGGTTTATGGCTTGTGCTGCTGGAACTCACAGTTCTTCGGGTGGCCTGGACTTTCAACTTCGATTTTGGCCATTACCTGTTAGCCGGTGTTATCTGGGTGATCGGATGGTGCATGGTCCTCCTGGCGGGGTTGATCTTTTTACCCATCACGAACGCTGGCTGCCTTTGGCCTGGTCGTGGTATTCGGACACAATTCTCGACCACTTTTCGCAGAGCTTGTACACAATAGTGCAGCAAAGTCATTTGGGCTGGTTGTGGCAAGTCCTATACTTTGGAGGCCCAATACAGATAGGCGAGCATGGGCCAATCCTGTTTGTGCTGTATTCGATTGTCCCCTGGGTGGGAGTGATGGCGCTGGGCTATGTGTTTGGACGCGTGATGATCGCGGACGCGCCAGTGCGTCGAAAAATTTGTCTCGCGCTGGGTACCGCAGCCATTGCACTGTTTCTGCTCTTGCGCGGGTTTAACCTCTATGGCGACCCGCGTCCCTGGGTCGCGCCTGCGCCTCCGGGCCAATGCGCAAAGTCAGAATGCGCCACACCTAACGTCGGGTGCGCCAGCCTCGACAACTGCCAGTACCGCGGCTCAGCAAGCCGCCCCAGTCGCTCCTCCAAGGCGGCCGCAGGCGCCGACATGGATTTCATTCCTCAACACCACAAAGTATCCGGCTTCTTTGCTATTTCTCATGATGACGCTCGGGCCGATGTTTTTTATATTGCCCTTCCTGGAAAACGCCGGTGGTCGCGTTAAAGACGTCCTGAAGATCTTTGGCCGCGTTCCATTTTTCTACTACGTTCTGCACATTCCATTGATCCATATCGCGGCAATTATTGTTTCACTGCTGCGCACGGGTTCGGTCGCGCCGTGGCTTTTCATGAACCACCCTGTAATGAATCCGCCGTCGCCACCAGGATACGTCTGGAATATTGGATTGCTCTATTTGGTTTGGCTGATAGTGGTGACGGTGCTTTACCTTCCGTGCCGGTGGTTTGCGGGACTGAAGCAGCGGAGAAAGGACATCGGGTTCCTCAGTTATTTGTAAGTCAACCGTTGATGGTTGGAAATAGATATGTGGATATAAAGAGAACCGCATTCAACGCTTGCTGCGATGACTCCTGGTAAACGTTCAGCTTCGCAAGTCTCCGCCGAAACTGTTCTCAGCCTGCCAGTATCTTCACCACCTGATGCTCTCCACATCCGGTTCGGACTGCAGCCTTGATCTGATCCAATACGCTTTTTCCGTACTTCACCAGAAAATACGCCGCGCCAATTTCACGCTCCTGCAATTCCTTATTCGGATAAAGCGCGGTGATCAATTCATCGGCATGGCGCAGGACTTCTGTGTTCTTTCGCGCCTCGGCACGCGCGGCTTTGTCTCGCACACTTTGCAACTGGTACCGCATCTTTGATCCCGCATTTTCCGCCGCATCAATCAGGGTTTTATCCAGCTTCTCCAACGGGCCCTGGATCAGCGCCAGCGCTTTCTCCACATGCTCTGCGGCAAGATCAAAACTCTTGAGAATGCTGTCCGGCAATGCACGACTCGCTACCAGTTCGCGCGTCTTTTCCGGTGTATTAAACAGATCGGGAAGGGAGAGCTGATAACGGTCCATCAGCTTGGCCGTGCGGGGTTCAATCAGTGTGGCAAAAATTCTTGGGACAATCGGTGTAACTCTGTCTGCCAACTTGCGATAGACAACTTCAATCTGCGCGAAATACGCTACCTCGGAAGGCCCGCCGATATAACACAAGGTCGGCAACAAATAATCCTGCATCAGCGGCCGCAAGAGCACGTTCGCGCTGAACTTTTCCGGGCATTGCTCGGCTTCACTCAACAACTCCGCCGCAGCCAGCTTGCGCTCGCCAATAAAAAACTCTCCATCCTGGTGGCGTACCGGCGTTCTGGCTCCGTCTCCAAAATAAAAACACAGCGTATGTGACGGGGTCACCTTCACCTGCGCATGGTATCCCGCCGCTTCCAGTTCGTGATTGCGTGCTACCAAGGCCTGATTGATTTCCTCGGATTTCTCGAGCGCTGTCCGAAATACCGGCTGCGCAATCCGGTGCAGATCTTTGTCTAGAGGATTTAAAAAGACCACACCCATCTCGGAAAATACCTTGGTATAGAACCTGGCAAACGCTGTTCCAAACGTCTCGCCCTTGCGATAGCTTGCGGCCAGCAGCTCGCTGATCTCTGATTTTCCAAACAGCGCTTCCACGTGCGCCACGGCAGCCGTGATCTCATCCGTGAATGTAATGTTTCCTACGGGCGCGCCCTCTGCGTGTGGTACGTTCACCGTGAACTTTTGCAGATGATCGCCGGCCGCCAGGTTTACGGTATTGATCTCTTCCAAATCATGGTCTTCGGTAGCCAGCCAGAACATCGGCACGGCGCCGGCCTTTTCCGCCATGATGATTGCCGTGAGCGCTTTTAGAATACAAAACGTTGGCCCGCCAAACAGTCCAACCTGCTGCCCCGTGACCACGGCAGCAGCGCCTTGCCGTAGCCGGTCGATGTTTGACAGAGTTTTTTCGCCGGCCCCGAACTCCCGGTTCTGCCGCTCCAGAATGGCCGCTACTGCCTGCCGCCGCTCCGTCGGATAATTGATTTTCTTGATCTCATTCGCCCACCAATCCTCGCTCAGCGGCGGTCGGGCATAAAACTGCTTCACGCGGTCAAAATGATGGAGATAATCGTCAAACAGGCGGGTAGTGTGGGGGATACTTGAAAACGGCAGACACTCGGTTTCCACGTTTGGGCTCTCTACCATCTGCATAGACTCATTGGACTCACACCGGCTCCGCTGGTTGCACAAAATTGCACGCCCTTGGCGCCTGTCGATTGTAAAGGATTGAGATCATTTCGGTGGCTAAGGAGCGCCGTCCAATGGAAGGAAGTCCTTTCATCCCTCACGTCCGCCAATGACACTCAAAACTGGAATTCCCTATAAAATGAATATTCCCGCGCCGGGATGGCGGAACTGGCAGACGCAGCGGACTTAAAATCCGCAGGGCTTAAACGGCTCGTGGGGGTTCGAGTCCCCCTCTCGGCACCAAGACTACGAAGAGATCCTTCGACTCAGCTACGCTTCGCTCAAGGATTTGCGACCGTTTCGGCCCCAGCCTCTTGAGTCCATCACCCGTTTGTATTTGACCTCTTAATCGTCAGGCGATGCGCCTTGCGTCTCTGTTTCTTCTTGGCCAGCCGCGCTTCGGCATACTTGTTGATAGGGGTTGGTGAAGCAGATTTTTTCTCAGCCTTTGCCTTGGTCTCAGGCACGGCATTCGGCTCTGAATTAACTACTGGCGTGGTGCTCATATTTCTCCTCCTTCAATTTTTTTTAAACCGAACCGCCCACTCTCCGGTCCAACCGGTCTTTCAGATTCTCAGAAGTAACTCCGTACTGAAAACATTCAGTACACAGGACATCAGTACACAGGACAATGGTGGGCTAATTCAGCGA
>DASXIL010000543.1:0-4531 GCA_036497985.1 Candidatus Angelobacter sp.
ATCTAAATCCAGCTCCCTCGGAGTCGCGTAAACGGGCGCACGTACCGGGACATGAAACCATTCTATTGGTCGACAATGAAGAAGATTTGCGCAATGCCTCATGCGAGTATCTGGAGAGTTGTGGTTACCGGGTTCTCACCGCTGGGGATGGCAAAGAGGCGATTGAGATTTGTAACCGCCACGGCGGTTCTATCTCATTGCTGATCTCTGAGATCGTGATGCCCAAGTTGAGCGGTCGGGGGCTGGTGGATCATGTGCGCAAGACGCGTCCGGGTACGAATGTGCTGATAATTTCCGGTTATGGTGCCGATGCGGTATGGCAGCACGGCATCGCTTTAGACCCTTCCTGCTTCTTGCAGAAGCCATTTACTTTCCAGGTTTTAAGCGCACAAATTCGAGCGATACTTGATAAAGAAATCTGAGCCTCTGGCCCGGCTCCCGGGTAGACCCTACTCGTGATACATTCAAACCTTCCCTATGAAAGAACGCGCTACTCCGCGTTGGCTTGATGTTCTTTGGCTTATCTTTCTTGGCGGCCTTGCGCTCATACCGCCAGTTGCTGAATTACATAAGCAGCTCATTTTGCTGATCATCGGGATTTTCCAGTTATTGGAAACCCAATTCGTACGACTGGCGGGAAAGCCGGGTCCGTCGATGGCCGTCCTCGTCAAGATAGTTCTTGCCACTGTTCTCATTAATCACACAGGTGACCCAGCGGCCATCAACAGCGGGTATTACCCCATCTATTATTTGCCGGTAATGACAGCGGCCATGTATTTCGGGCCAGTCGGGACTCTGCTGTGGACACTGGCTGCTTCATTGGCCTATAGCTCATATCTTTATCAGGCGAACCTACACTTCACCATTACAGCCAGCAGCATGTCTGAACTGCTGATGCGCGTCCTTTTCTTCTTTTTTGTAGCGATGACCGTAAATCGCTTTGTAATGCAGTATCGGTTGCAGGTTCGCAGGTATCAGGTTCTTTCCGAAACACTCACTGAGGCGAATCGCAATTTAAAACTTGCGCAGGACGAAGCGCGCAGGGCGGAAAGGCTGGCGGCGCTGGGGCAGCTTTCTGCCGGCCTGGCCCATGAGATACGCAACCCGCTGGGCGTGATCAAGGGTTCGGCGGAAATACTCACTCAAAAACTGGATAACGCAAATCCGATTGCGAAAGAACTCGCTGGATATATTTACACTGAAGTCAATCGTGTGAGTGCCCTGGTGAGTCGCTTCCTTGATTTTGCCCGGCCATCTCAGCTCGATCTGGGAGCTCATGACCTGGCCATCGTGGTGGACAGATGTTTGAAGACGGTTTCTGAACAGGGCGCATGTAAAAAGGTCCGCATAAAACGCGACTTTGCTCCTGGCTTGCCGCAGGTGATGCTGGACCACGATTTATGCGACCAGGTCTTTACCAACCTTTTCATGAACGCTTGCGAAGCCATGGGCGAAGATGGCGGAGATTTGCAGGTTAGGCTGCGTGCGTCCGATGAAAAAACGGAAACGCGGGGTGTTGTGGTGGAGATTGAAGACAGCGGTCCGGGCGTTCCCGCTGAAATGAAAGAACAGATTTTCAATCCTTTTGTCACGACAAAAAAATCAGGTGTCGGGCTGGGGTTGGCAATTGTATCCAAAATTGTCGACGCTCACGGAGGGTCGCTCAAGCTTGTGAGCAATCCGGGACGCGGCGCTTGCTTTCGAGTCGAGTTTCCCGCCGTGGCTGTCCCGCACGTTGAATCCGGAATAAAAACAAAGTGATCTATGGCGAATATCCTTATCGTTGAAGACGAGCCGCGTATGCGGCGATTGCTTGAAATCAGCCTGGGCGAAGACGGCCACACTGTTTACACGTCAGACGATGCCGAAAGCGGATTGCTTCATCTGCGAAAAATCTCGGCGGACGTTGTCGTGACCGATCTGAAACTGCCAGGCATGAATGGTCTTGAATTCTTGCAGGAAGGGAAGCGCCTGGATCCCGCGCTGCCATTCATCGTGATGACCGCATACGGCAGCGTTGAGACCGCCGTGGACGCAATGAAAGCCGGCGCCAGCGATTATGTGCTGAAGCCCTTCACCATGGCCGAGATGAAGCTGGTCATCAACAAGGAGCTGGATGTCCAGCAGGTGCGCGATGAAAACGTGCGTCTGAAAGAAGCCTTGGGCAAACGCTATCATTTTCAGAATATTGTTGGACGCAGCAAGAAAATGCAGGAAGTGCTGGCGCTGGTGGAGCGCGTGGCGCCAACAAATTCCACGGTGCTTATTGGCGGAGAAAGCGGTGTAGGCAAAGACCTGATCGCACGGGCCATTCACCAGAATTCGAGGCGTGCCTCTGGCCCGTTCATTAAGATTAACAGCACGGCCATCCCAGACACGCTTTTTGAAAGTGAGCTCTTTGGTTTTGAGCGCGGAGCTTTTACCGGCGCATTGGCCAGCAAGCCGGGCAAGTTTGAGCTGGCCGATAAAGGAACTCTTTTTCTTGACGAAATCGGCGATGTGCCCACGGCTATTCAGGTGAAGCTACTGCGTGTCCTGCAGGAACGCGAGTTTGAGCGCCTGGGAGGAACCAAAACCCTGAAAGTGGACATACGCATGATCGCCGCAACCAATCGCGATCTGCGAGCCGCCCTTGAAGAAGGCACATTTCGCGAAGACCTTTATTACCGGCTGAATGTTGTGCCAATCGATATTCCGCCGCTACGGGAACACAAGGAAGATATTCCAGACCTGGTGAATCATTTTCTGGCGCGATTTGCCGCTGACAGCGAGAAAGAAATCGAAGGCATTACGCGCAGCGCACTCGAGGCGCTGATGGAATACCACTGGCCGGGCAACGTCCGCCAGCTTGAGAATAGCGTGGAGCGCGCGGTGGCGTTGTCGTCGGGCCGGATGATCGATGAGAAAGATATCCACCTCGATACGAGGCAGAGCAAATCTGGCGGCACGGCTTCATCCTCCGGGCAATTTCTTCCAGAAGGAATGACTCTGGAGCAGTGGGAAGACAACATGATCCGTGAAGCTCTGCGCCGCGCCAATGGCAACAAGAGCCAGGCGGCCCGTTTGCTGGGCCTCTCCAGAAATGCGCTGCGGTACCGGCTGGGGAAGCTGGGCGTGCCGGACGAAGCGGAGTAAATTCCTCCTGGGAAGCTGCAACTCGTCCCTACGGTTTTTATTCTTCTTCTTCTCACCTTTGGCATTCTCTTAGCCAGAATGATGCTTCACGGTCTAAGGTTTTATTGAGCACAGCGATTCTCTGAGGGAAGCTGCTTTCTGATTCTGGCATTCCGGATGCTCGCAAATTCAGAGTTCCCCCCCAAGGAGAACCTTATGTGCCGTCTTGCACTCTTTGCTTCTCTGGCCCTGGCCAGCGTCAGTAGTCTGGCGCAGATCAACCAGGCGCCCACGAATTTCACCGGAACCAACAACTCTCAAATCGTAAAAATCCAGCAGAACGGGACCGGCTTTGGCCTGAGCACAAGCTCAAAGGCCAACGCTCCCGCAATCTATGGACAAGCCACACCTACAACTGGTAATACCTTCGCCATCTGGGGCGACGTCTTCAGCTCAGCCGGAATCGGCGTCCGTGGTGAGTCACACTCCACCACGGGTGGTGCCGGAATCGTGGGCATCACCCATGCCGGGACAGCCAATCTGGGAGACGGCAACGCGGTAGGCGTACACGGCACCGGGCAGGTCGCGCCGGGAGTCAAGGCTATCGGCGTGCTCGGGGATGTTCCCAACGGGCTTAACAGCGTTGGCGGCGTGGCCGTGATGGGTCACGTTTTCCTCATGACGGGAGACGGCTGCTGTTCCACCGCTGGCGTGTTCTGGAACGAGTTTGCCGACGGCGCAGACATCCTCGTCGGGCAAACGTTCGCCGCGCCCAACCAGAAGGTCGTCTTTCGTGTGGATACCTTCGGCGACGTACATATTGCCGGTAATGTCTTCACCAACGGAGCCGACTTCGCCGAGAATGTGGCCGTAAACGGCAGCAAGTCCGGTTATGCCGCGGGCGACGTCCTGGTCATCGACTCGTCAGCCGAGCGGCGGCTTACCCGCACCCCAAAACCATACTCCACGTTGGTAGCGGGAATCTATTCCACGCGCCCGGGTGTGCTGGCCGGCTCGCGCATGGAAAAGGCAGCCAACCCCGACGTGCCGCTGGCCGTGGTCGGGATTGTGCCGTGCAAAGTGACTGCCGAAAATGGCGCCATCCAGGCCGGCGACCTGCTGGTGACCTCGTCTAAGCCCGGCTTTGCCATGAAAGGCACCAATCGCAAGAAGATGATGGGAGCGGTGCTGGGCAAGGCTATGCAGCCTCTGCCCAAAGGCGATGGCGTTATCCAGGTGCTGGTCACGTTACAGTAATTCTGAACCAGATTCAGGGCCTCGGTTCTCCGGGGCCTGTTCATTCCATTTAGTCCGATGAAATTCAACTGCACTTTTCCCTGAAAACCCCGGTAGCAGAATGGCTGGATAAAAGAATGTTTATCCTGCCGGCCAGGCCGCTTAAGCACGACTTCTTTTT
>DASXIL010000544.1:0-3030 GCA_036497985.1 Candidatus Angelobacter sp.
GCTGAAAACCTCAATCGTGTTGGTCCCAGGACGGGTAATTACAACCTGGCCATTGGCCATGGTTACCTGGCTAAAACCGGGGCTTCCCGGCAGATCAATGAGCGCCACCTGGCGCAGCTTGGCTTGCAGCCCAAACATGGAACCGCTCAGCAACGCTATCAGGAAAATAAACTTGATCTTCCGCATAAGAGGACAGGGACCTGCCGTAAAGGTTGATTTGATGCAAGTAGCTGGTGTTCTGCTGCCCGAACATTGTTTTAATCCCGACCTTGAACTTGCCGGAGGGGAGGCCCCAGCAAATCAGCATATTAGAGAGGTTTCGATTCCTTCACCACCGCTGTATCGGCCAAGGAGCTCACTGGCGCTATGTACCCAGCGCTCAAGCCCTTCCGGGCCTGTAAATGAGAAGACAACCAGCAGGACCTTTCTGGTTTCCAGGCTGACCATCGCCCGTTCGGAATCACTGGTTGGGCTGCCGAAGGCCCCTACAGCATCGGCAAAGACCGGCAAGCTTTCAATGTTGATCATGTCTTTGCCGATTCCTTTATAGCTTTCACCCGCAGCCCCGATGCGCAGTTCGATCGGCGGGTTAATCTTCTCCAGATCGTACGTGCCGGCAGGATTCAGCGACTGGAGCGAAACCAGGTTATTGACGTCAACCACGCTGTTAATTTGATACAGCCCTTTGCCCGACAGCACGCGGCGCAGCAGCGCTTCCGCTGATCCGCGATAGCGTGAAGGATCTTTACCCAAAGCTTTGTATGCGGAGCGCATGGCAGCAATCTGTGGAACCGTGTTGATCCGCTCAGGCTTGATGGTGGAAGAAAGATGGGCGAGATGCTGGTCAATTTCGCGCCAGAGAGCTTCATTGTGCTTTTCCACCGAAACTTGAGCAGAGACGCAGCCCAGTGCGAGATTGGGAACAAGCGCTTTCAGCGCGTGATGAATAGAGACTTCAGGCGACATCCGCAGATGATCTTATCGGAAGAATCAGCCATCAGCACCGGCGAAGGAGTGGTCGGCCTCGATACAAAGCTAAAGGCCAATGGCTAGGAGCTAGCGGCTGGTTTTCTACGCCAAATTCAGCGCCCGCTTAAATGTTCCACGCTCTTTCTGGATTTTTTCCTGCAACAGCGTGATGGCGTAAATCAGCTGCTCAGGCCGCGGCGGGCAGCCGGGAACGTAGATATCCACTGGAATTACCTGATTCACTCCCTGCACCAGCGCGTAATTGTTGAACACGCCGCCTGAGGTGGCACAGGCGCCCATGGAAATCACCCATTTAGGTTCAGGCATCTGCTCCCAGAGCTGGCGGATGACCGGGGCCATTTTCTGCGAGACGCGTCCGGCGATAATCATCAGGTCAGACTGGCGTGGCGAAGGGCGAAACACCTCAGCGCCGAAACGCGCAACATCGAACCGCGACGCGCCCATGGCCATCATTTCAATGGCGCAGCAGGCCAAACCAAACGTCATGGGCCAGATGGAGCTTTTGCGCATCCAGTTGACGACGTTATCGAGCGACGTAAGAATCACGCCCTGCGGCTGTTCGTTGCCAAACAGCACATTCTTCAGATGCTGGGCATCGTCAGGATTGCCGGCCGTGTTCTCATAGCGCTTGGTAAACAACTCGCGCTCCACATCGGGATTGACTAGATGATCGCTCATGACACCTCTATTTTAAATGGATGCGCCCCGGATGGGAAGGACGGTGTTTCCCCGCAGTGGGTCAGCTTGGTGGCAATAAACCCATCTGTTACGAGGGTTTTCCTCGCTAGCGCAAATGAACGTCATGATAGTAGGTCAGTTCAGACTGATCCACTGCCTGCCGTATAATCCCCCGCATGAAAGAGAAAGACGATTCCGGTTGCTCCCGTAGAACGTTTGTCAAAAGCCTGTCCGCCGCTGCCGTGACCTTTATGAGCGGTGTCGGCAACGCGAGATCGATGGAGAGCCACGCCGCCGTTGCGCCGGCATCGGATGCCACCTGGCTCAGTCTCAACGAAGCTTCCCGTCTCGTTCGAGACAAGAAGATTTCTCCGGTTGAACTGACTCAAGGCTGTTTGAACCGCATCGAACGATTCAACCCAAGGCTCAATGCGTTTATTACCATCACGTCTGAGTCAGCTCTGGCCCAGGCGTGCGCAGCGGAAGCTGAAATCCAGCGCGGCCACTGGCGCGGACCGCTGCATGGCGTTCCCATCGCCCTGAAAGACCTGTTTGATACCGCCGGAGTCCCCACGACAGCTGCGAGTGATTTATTCAAAGACAGAGTTCCTGCCGAGGATGGCGAAATCGTCCGGCGCCTAAAAGATGCCGGCGCCGTGCTGCTGGGCAAGTTGAACATGCATGAGTTCGCCTATGGCGGAAGTTCGGTCATCAGCTATTACGGCCCGGTGCACAATCCGTGGTCGCTCGACCACGAGGCAGGAGGATCATCTTCTGGATCAGCCGTGGCCATGGCCGCCGGTCTTTGCTATGGCTCGGTAGGCTCCGATACTGGCGGCTCTATTCGTCAGCCATCGGCATATTGCGGGACCGTTGGATTCAAGCCAACGTATGGACGCGTGAGCACCCGTGGCGTGGTTCCTCTCTCGTGGCTCTATGATCACGTTGGCCCCATGACCCGCACCGTGGCAGACGCAGCAGCGATGCTGCAAGTGCTGGCAGGCTATGATCCTGAAGATGCCAACAGCGTGGATGCGCCCGTCCCTGACTACGCTGCGACGCTCAGCCAGAAGGGCCAACTGCGTGTTGGCGTGCCTCGCGCGTATTTTTACGAAGGCCTGCACCCTGAAATTGAGAGTGCCATGAAAACCGCGCTTGCTGGGATCGGCAAGATCGCCTCTAGTGTGCGCGATATTGAAATGCCGGCGAGCAATGACACTACGATTCTGCGGGCTGAAGCCTACGCCTATCACGCGGAAAACGTCAAAAAGAATCCGGAACTCTACCAACCTGAGACGCTGAAGAGGATCCGCGGGGGCGAGGATGTCACCACCGCAACCTACATTCAAGCCCGTCGCCAGG
>DASXIL010000545.1:0-3183 GCA_036497985.1 Candidatus Angelobacter sp.
ACATCAGCTCGAAACTTCTTCTTCTTCGTCCCGCTCGTTGTGAATCTGCTCGGCTCGCCAGTGCAACACAGTCCTCACTGCAAACACGGCCAACACAATCAAAGTCAGGGACCGAATACCGATCCGGCCATTTCCAACAGGTAACGGAACATCTTCCATCGTTACCCAGACCAGCACGGCTAAAACAACGTAAATCGCGAGTGCCACATAAAAACGCTTGCGTTTTTGCATTTACAACTCGCGCTCGAAAAACATGGTGCACAGGGGAGGATTCGAACCTCCGTAGCTCCGAAGAGCGGCAGATTTACAGTCTGCTACCATTAACCACTCGGTCACCTGTGCATTGAACCGAGCCTTCAAACGGCGCTCACTTCATGCTTCATCCGGCTCTTTATGCTGGCTCACAAACGGGCGCTTTTCTCCACAGGACAAAAGCGAATTCAAGGGACGCGCGAACATACTTCCGCATAAACCGTCAAATTTTGACGTTCAGGGAAGTCTTCGTGGGTTTGCCTTCCGGTAGAAAAACTACTTATGTGTGCGCAGTGCCTGCTGTGTCGGAAAAACGCGTCCAGCTTACGCGCTTCCGAAAATCCCGTCTTTGCTATCTGGAGCTGGCGAAGGGACTTGAACCCCCGACCCTCTGATTACAAATCAGATGCTCTACCAGCTGAGCTACGCCAGCAAAAACTTCCCGTAACCGGGCACAAAGTTAATAAGTTAGCACAGCGGCAATCCGCGTGCAACATCTTGAACCAACGCCTTGTCAGGGGAAACGTAACCTGCGTGGTACCGCTCCAATAAATATTCTAACAAGAACTTTGCCCTTACGGCCACCGCGCAACATAAAAAAAGCCACATAATCTATACTGGTCACCTCAATGTTCAAACATCGCAAACTGCTGATTTTGGCCACTTTGCTGGTTGCCGCCGCAGCCGTCGGCTTTGTTATCTATCACCACAGCACGCAGATACCGGAAGCTGCCCGCCTGCTCCCGGAAGGCGATCTCATCCTCTACGCCAATTTGAAGCCGGTACATTTATTCGATCTCAACAAATCTGGCCAAATCAATCCAGAAGGCGACTACAAAGATTTCATTGACCGCACCGGGATCCAGCCTGAACGAGACATTGATGAAGTGGCGATGTCTCGCCGCGACACCCCTGATGGCCGCGACGTTGAGTCAGCAGAAATCCTGATTGGCCGTTTCGATCAAAATCGTTTCCGCGACTATTTGCAGCTCCTTTCTTCTGCGCGTGAGCCTTACCGCAATTACACCATCTATTCCATTGAGCATGATGGCCACACCGTGCGCGTCGCCTTGCTCGATGCCGAGTCATTCAATTCTTTGGGGCGTAGATATTCTAGGCCTTCGGGCAAGGTTGCGATCACGAACATGGTTTCTCCCGAACCCATGCACGGCATCATTGATCGATCGCTAAAGCCCTCTGCCGGCCCTGTGCTCCTGAGCCATTACCCTGATGTTCCTCTGGGCAGCATGGCCTGGCTTATTGATCGCATTCACAACAAGCCGGACAACGTCCAGCTTCCCGGCGGATTCGCCATCACGTTGCCCGCTGAAGCCGTGGCGGTTGGCTCCTTGCGTTACACCGGATCTCTGCTCCTGCGCGCCGACGTTTTTGCGCAAAGCGAAGCCCAGGCCCGGCAGATCGTTGACTCCGCCAACTCTCATCTGGCGCTGGTCCGGAGCATAGGACAGTTCATCAAGACCAAGGGGCCGGACCAGGACATCAAAGCGGCATTCGACAGCCTGCAAGCCACGCAAAAAGAAAATGTGGCGATTTTCACCGCCACAATTCCGCAATCGGTCCTCAAGAAAATCTGGTCAGAGGCTCAGTCGCAAGGCGCGATCCCCACATCCGCAAAGCCCTAGCCGAACTGCTACTCGGCATGAATACACACGAGGCCAAAATGAAAAGGCAGCCCGCTAGTCTTCGGCTGCCCTATTGATTCTTCAAAGATTAAATCTAAAACTTACATGGCTCCTGAAGCCACCTGCTGGTTAATGCTGAATCGCAGGTATTTATGCGGATTCACCGGAGTATTGAAAATCCTGACTTCATAGTGCAGGTGTGGACCGGTGCTGCGTCCGCTCTGCCCCACGTAACCGATGGAATCGCCTCTGCGAATCAACTGTCCCGCGCTCACCGCAAACCCTGAAAGGTGGCCGTATAGCGTGCTGATGCCATTGCCATGGTCGATCATCACCACGCGGCCGTAGCCGTTCATGAAGTCAGAGAAGCGAACAATGCCATCCGCCGGAGCAATAATGCGAGTGCCGTAATCGCTGGAAATGTCCACGCCGCGATGGAACGCTCCTTCGCCGCTGAACGGATCAATGCGCTCGCCAAAAGATCCGGTTAATCTTCCCTGGACGGGCCAGAGCGTAGGCGCCTGCGCCAGCCGCATCCAATCACGCGTGCTGGTGTCGCGCACATCACCCATGCCAATGCCGACAGACGCTGCGCCGGTCATCGCCGAGTTCCGAAGCGCGTAAAACTGCTGCAACGATGCGGAAGCCGGATCGTCATCTTCAAAAGCAGGGTCAGGCTTGAGACCATAGAGAGAAGAAACTTCACCTGCCAGCGAGCTCAGGGACTGTGCCTGCAGCTCGTTTTCCTGGGCAATCTGCTCAAGCTGAGAGTACTGTGATTTCAGGGCTTTTTGTTCGTCGCGAAGCTGGTTGAATTTTTGCGTCTTCACCACCATGCGGGTATAAGAACCCAACATGCCGGTAATCGTGAGCATTCCAATCAGCGCGCCGGCCACAAAAACGTACAAGTAATGCATGGGAACGGGAATCTTCAGCAACTCCCCTTCAGCATTTCTTGCCACCAACATGATGTAAAAACGCTTACGCAAAATACTTACTCCTGTTAGTGATTTTCCCGATTCAAAGTGCCCCTGAGCGTTGTCCGGCTGGTAACGCTCATCGTTGGACGCGAAACCCCGTGCTGGCCCTTAACCGGTTAAAATCCCTTTGCGCCGGTCGGAGGTTGAGGCGGCTAAAGGAATTATGAAATGTTGGATAACCTTAACAAGCCACTCTGGTGCTGTCAACGAAGGAAAGGCTTGACGGAGTAACGAAGGTCGGCTGCTCGGGACGAAGCTGAAGCTAAGCGGGGCCATGTCCTTCCGTTCCATACACATGCCAAACCAAT
>DASXIL010000546.1:0-3808 GCA_036497985.1 Candidatus Angelobacter sp.
GGGTAAGCCGCGATTCTTCCGTTGAGACGTTTGTAGCCATGAAGTTGGGCATCGGTACCGAACGATGGAAAGGAGTGCCAATCCTGATGCGGACGGGCAAGTTGCTTCCGGTGACGGCAACTGAAGTTATTGTCAGGCTAAAGCCCTCGCCGATGCACGGAGATAGTCCCGATCAGGACTATTTTCGTTTCCGGCTTGGCCCGGACCTTTCCATCAACATCGGTGTGCGCGTAAAGAAGCCAGGGGTGAAAATGGGCTCAATTCCTGTGGAGCTCTCAGCGGTGGCACAACCGAGACACGATGAAGTTGACGCCTATGAACGTTTATTGACCGACGCAATCCACGGTGATTCGCTGCTCTTTGTGCGTGAGGATGCGGTCGAGGCCGCGTGGGCCATAGTTGAGCCCGTCCTGGGCAACGTCATACCGATTTGCGCGTATGCCCCGGGCACGTGGGGGCCGCATGAAATAGATACACTTGTTGCAGGTCTGGGTAAGTGGCATAACCCTGCCAAGCCGCAGGAAGTTCGACCACGCGCGGCCTAAGTCGGTGGTTGAATACTTTCCACTGGACCGCACGGGCGAGGCGTACGATCTCCCACCACGGCAAAATCCAGGGACGGGCCGTCATCACGCCGAACGGCCGAACCGGAATGTGATGTCCGTCGAGCCCCAAGTGGCGTAAGACACTTCCCTGAAGGTTTTGGAATAACTCAGATCAGTCTAGGCCCGGATCGCCGGAGAACTGTGCTGGATATTGCTTCCGTTGTAGGCGCCCGTGCAATCGTCGCGTGAAAGTTATTAGACCGGACACTGCGCGACATCCTGCCCTTAACTCTAACGTTGCACCGGCGCCCTCAACGCTTAAAAAACTACATGGCCGGGTTCATGCTATGAAAATCAACTGGGCATTTTCATTCAATGCGCCATGTGTCGAACTGTCCAGCAATCGTGCCCGAACGTTCCGTTATGAATGTGAAACCCTGCCGCAAAACAAATATCAATGTATGTCTTGCCGACTAATCAGCTAGTGGCGAATCACACCGGCGCTTACGCCAGGTAGAGCAATACATAGCCTGCGCCTGACCATGCTGCGAACACTGCGGCCGTCAGCGCCAGCCGGAATGAAAAACTATCAAGAATGCGATTATTTTTGCCGTCAAACATATCAGCTCCTGGTTCCTTTCAAGTTTCAAATGGGATACTCAACGATTGTGCTGTTGGTTCCTGCCATAAGTAATCGCACCTGCCATGCCAAACTCGCTGAGCGACGTAAATGATTGAATCTAAGCAGACATGTGACGGCAGGATTGATAAGCCAGATTCAGCCGGTGTTCGCTTTCGGCATCGCACTGTTCGCGAATGAAC
The DNA here is from genome assembly GCA_036497985.1 of Candidatus Angelobacter sp. Lineage (GTDB taxonomy): Bacteria > Acidobacteriota > Terriglobia > Terriglobales > Acidobacteriaceae > Angelobacter. The sequence goes on from DASXIL010000546.1 coordinate 1,368, forward strand.
ACTAGCGCAAGCCCCGTATTTATTGGCGATTTCTTAATAACCTTTTGGCGCCGTAGCCGTCTAACGGACGCAACATTCAATGCTTTCCCCCTTATATAGGACGTCGTTCCCAGCGCGTGAGCGGCCCCGCGCTCTCACCATCGGACGGGCAGCCCTGAGGACTTTGTGTTGTTTCCGAGAAGGACCACTTTTCGTCTGATAACGATTTGATTTCCAGGCTTGCTTCAAACCTTCCGCCCTATTTGGGTCGTGACCATTTTGCACAACCTGGCACTCGGTTAGAATCAAGGAGTATTGAATCGCTCCAGCCAGTTAAGTAACGCGCCCGGTCCTCATAGTCTTCAGTTTTTTCTGGACCTGCCGCAATTTCGCAAAGACCCGCTTGGCGGCTTCTTTCGCGCAGCCCTTACCTATGGCGACGTGGTCCGTTATCGCGGCATCTGGGTGACCCACCAGTTGAGCCATCCGGACCACATTCAGCAGGTGCTGCAAACCAATGTTGCCAACTATCGCAAAGGCCGAGGTTACAAAATTCTTAAACTCTCCCTGGGTGAAGGCCTGCTGACGAGTGAAGGCGCACTCTGGCAGCGTCAGCGCAAGATGACGCAGCCTTCATTTCAGGGGCAGCAGGTGGCATCGTTCGTCGGCGCCATGGCGGAAAACACTTTGGCCATGTTGAGGCGATGGGAAACCAATACCAAAGACAACCAACCCTTTGACGTAGTGCCGGACTTCATGCGGCTTACTCTGAATATTGCCGCGCAGGTGCTGTTCACCACCAACCTTGAAGCCGATGCTGAATCGATCCGCCGCACGCTCGATATTGGCCGCGACTATTCCGTGGACCGTGCATGGTCAATCTTTCCGCCGCCATTGAGCATTCCCACCCGGCGTAACCGTGTATATCGCGCCGCGCTGGCCAACATTCACGGCATCATTGACCGCATCATCGCCGCTCGCCGCCGCGAGCCCCGGCGCATCTCTGACCTGCTTACCATGCTGATGGAAGCCCGCGATGAGAGTGGCGCCGCCATGTCTGACAAGCAGCTTCGCGATGAAGTCATCACTCTGCTTACCGCCGGGCATGAAACCACTACTCTGGCGCTGGCCTGGACCTGTTATCTGATCGGCACGCGACCGGATGTGGTCGAGCGTATGACCGCTGAAGCGGCGTTCCTCAATGGCCGCTCTCCTGCTTATGAAGACTTGATGAAGCTTCGCTACTCGCGCATGGTGCTGGAAGAAAGCATGCGCTTGTATCCTCCGGTGTGGACTCTGGCGCGCACAGCGGTGAATGAAGATGAGATCGGCGGTTATCGCGTCACAGCCGGCTCAGAAATCCTGATCTTTCCTTACATCACGCAGCGCCATCCCAAGTGGTGGCAGGACCCGGATGTTTTTCGCCCTGAACGCTTCGCGCCGGAAAATTCCGCGGCGCGTCCGCGCTATGCCTATCTCCCTTTCGGCGCTGGCCCGCGTACATGCATCGGCTTGAACTTCGCCATGACGGAACTTCTGGTCGCTCTAACCCTGATCTTGCAACGCTTCCGGCTGACATTGGCAATCGATCCTGCCAAAGTACACGCGGAGCCGTCCGTCACTTTGCAGCCCAGGCCGGGTGTGCCGATGCGTTTGGAAACAATCTAGTGCTTGCGCGACTTTGCCACACACAAAACGGTCGTCATCCCGAAGGCCGTAAAGCGAGCAAGCGCAGTCTTCAGCTTGCGAGTAGGCCTGAGGGACCTTGCGGTTCGGGCAATTTTGACCTGAACCTTTACACTCATGCCTTTCGATCCGAATCGTACACTCTGTTCGTTTAAGCCTTTGCTTCGTCTTGGGCCGTTTTTTCCCACTGCCATTCTGCAAACCGCTTGCGCAGTTCCAGTTTGGATAACTTGCCCGTCGATGTATGTGGCAGTTCATCGAGAAATACGAACGCATCCGGCAGCTGCCACCGGGCAAAGCGCGAAGCCAGAAACTCGCGCAATTCTTCGGGCGTGGCAGTCGCACCGGCGCGCAACACCACTGCAGCTACGGGTCGCTCGTCCCATTTAGGATGTGGTACCGCAATCACCCCCGCTTCGCGTACAGCCGGATGCGCGACCAAGGCATTTTCCAGGTCCACTGAGCTGATCCACTCGCCGCCGGACTTGATCAGGTCCTTGGCGCGGTCGGCAATCTGCACGTAACCTTCTGCATCAATCGTGGCGATATCTCCTGTACGCAGCCAGCCGTCCGCAGTCCAGCGATCTTCCGTGCCGGGAGCATTGAAGTAGCTGGCCGCCGCCCACGGCCCTTTTACATGTAACTCACCAAGTGTCGTGCCATCCCACGGGGCTTCGCCGTTATCATTCACCACGCGCACTTCCATAAATGGCAGCGCCCGTCCCTGCCGGACGCGCACGCGATAGCGCTCGTCTTCCGTCCATTCCAGCATGTGC
>DASXIL010000547.1:0-4139 GCA_036497985.1 Candidatus Angelobacter sp.
CGGCAAATTTCCTAGCCATACAACAGCCATTGAGACCATGTTTGCCGCGCTGCAAAATCAGGGAGTTGGACGGCTGGATGCGGCAGGGCATCGCATTGTGCATGGCGGCCCAAAGTTCATAACGCCGCAGCTGATTGATGAAAAATTGAAGGCCGGACTGAAGGAACTGATTCCTTTTGCACCTCTACATCTGCCCATCCAGGTGGCGATGATAGAGGCGGTGGCGGCGCATTTTCCTGACCTGCCGCAGGTGGCCTGCTTTGATACAGCGTTTCACAATCGAATACCGGAAGTGGCCCAGCGGTTTGCATTGCCCCAAAAGCTCTGGAAGCAGGGAATCAGGCGCTATGGGTTCCATGGTCTCTCTTATGAATACGTGGTTAGCAAGCTGGGACAGGAACTTGGCCGGCGAGCCGTCATCGCCCATCTAGGAAATGGAGCCAGCATGGTGGCCCTGAAAGACGGGTTACCCATGGATACCAGCATGGGTCTGACGCCTACCGGCGGATTCATGATGGGGACGCGCAGCGGCGACCTTGATCCAGGCGTGCTCATACACTTGCTGAAAGAAGGCTACTCTCCCGATCAGTTGGAAAACCTTGTCGACCATCAGGCTGGGTTGCTTGGAGTGTCAGGGCAGACAAGCGATATGAAGGCCCTTTTGCAGAAAAACCAGACAAATAGCGCTGCTCAGATGGCTGTGCAAATGTTTTCCTATCAGGTGCGTAAGTTCATTGGCGCATATGCTGCGGTGCTCAATGGGTTGGATACGCTGGTGTTTACCGGGGGGATCGGCGAGCGAGCCGCAGAGATCCGGGCAGATATATGCTCTGGCCTGGAATATCTTGGTGTCGCTCTGGATGCGGCGGCGAATGGCCGAAATACCGGGGTGATCAATCTGCCTGGGACGAAATGCACTATACGTGTGGTTCAGACCGATGAGGATTTAATGATCGCGCGCCATACGCGCGACGTAGTGTCCTCTAAACAAGCCTAAACTCGTTTTGAAAACTGCTTACAGTCGCAATACGAGACATGCTCCGACGGGGCGTTTGACCGCGAAGCTTATAGTGTGGCAGCCAGAAGCCCAAAATGAAACTAAATGCATCAGAAAGTAAGGAGAAAAAACTAATTTTACAGCCTCTCCAAACTAGACCAGTGAAAATGGCGGGCGGAATCTACTATAGGCCCCCTAGGTGGTCTAGCGCCGCGCTAAGTATAAGACATTTCTTATTGTTTTTTAGCTGCTATGGGCATTGTAATTATTAAAGTGTGATTTAGAATGACCGCTAATTGATGCAAAGCGCCCCCTTAGAAGTTGGAGAAGAACCCCGGATGCGGATCCTGATCGCAGAAGATGATGCTCCGCTCGCGACAGTCATCGCCCAGGCATTTAAGTCTGAAGACCATGTAACCAAAGTTGCCGCCAGTGGTGACCATGCGCTGCATCTGATGCAGAAAGAAACATTTGATTTACTCATTCTTGACCTGAACCTTCCCGTTATAGCCGGCAACGAAGTACTTCACAGGGTGCGAAGCGAAAACTCGGATATTCCGATCCTGATCCTGACCGCAACCGATGAAGTGGAGGAACGGGTGGCGTGCCTTGATGCAGGCGCCGACGATTATCTTACGAAGCCATTCTCGTTCTCAGAGCTCTCTGCTCGAATACGGGCCGTGCTGCGGCGTAAAAACCATCCCGGACAAGCATTCCTGAAGGTAGCTGACCTGGAGTTGGATTACATGCAGAGGACCGTACATCGCGGGGGACGTGTCATCGAACTTACTCCCAAGGAATTCGGATTACTCGAATACTTTATGCGCAATGCCGGGCAACACATCACAAGGAACATGATCATCGAGCACGTATGGAAACTTTCGCCTGACACCATGACCAATGTGGTTGACGTTTATGTGAATTACCTGCGCAAAAAGATCGACGAAGCCGCAAAGATCAAATTGATCCGGACGGTCCGAGGTGTTGGGTATGAGTTTGGTGTAAACGAAGGCGCAGAACCAACCGAAGAATGAGAAAAGGTTTTGTAAAGATCAATCCCTGCGTGCCTAATCTTGCTTATTTCTTTTCCGGAGCCAGGCGGTTCCGGAGTTCTTCAAGATCCTGTTTTGCATCCTGAGAGCTAGGATTCACGCGGAGAGCCTGTTCAAATGCCCCGATGGCTTTATCGGGTTCATTGGCGCTTAGATAGGCTTCACCCAACATTACCAGCCCTACATCATCTTCAGGCCGGGCTATTGTATATTTTTCCAGCATGGAAACCGTTTTGGCATAATTGGTCTGATGCCACGCAATCACAGCCGCTGTTTTATAGGCTTCCGGACCGTCTCGTTGGACAAGTTCACGCCCGCCCGCTGCCAGCACGGCGGAGGTAACAACGAGAGTTGCCAGTTGCAGGGACTTATTGCGATGGAAAGCGCCCAGCGGCAAGCCGATCATCAAGCCGGTAACAAATCCACCGAGGTGGCACATGTTGTCGACATTTGCGAACATGCCGACCCCAAAATTGCCGGAAAGTCCCAAAAGAAAGTTCAGTACGGCGAAGCTGACGGCGCTGCTGACGATAGCTTTTTTCTCGCCGCTGGAGATATTCAGGTCGCCGAATTTCACGCCTGCGATTACAGCTCCGACGATCCCGAATACGGCGCCGGATGCGCCCAATTCACCGTGTTGAGGGTTATTGGCGATGCTTAGAAGCGCACCGCCAACGCCTGTAACCATATAGATTGCGAAGGTCTGCCATTTGCCAAACAACCGCTCTGACAATCTTCCCAAGCTGAAAAGGCACCACATGTTGACGCCGATGTGAATGATACCGCCATGGAGAAAGCCCGCTGTAAATAATCGCCAATATTCGCCGCTGATGGTTAGCGGGCCATAATTGACACCAAGGTCCGTTACATTAAGACCAGGAACCTGCTGAAACAGAAACGCCACAATGTTGATCGCTAGAAGGGCCGCTGTAACGGGATAACTCCCAAGACCTCCCAGGGCCATAGCTCGGCGAGCTCGACCCGTTGCAACTCCGGCGCAACGGTCGCACAGGACGGGAGCGACTCCCTCTTCATTTACAACAAGAGCTGTACCGCATTTGAGGCAGCTAGGCATTATGCGTACAGGATAACAAGGAAGTGGAAATCGAGTTCGATGGACGCTCCTGCATCACTTCGAAGAGTGATCAGAAGGGGCTTCCTTCGTCAATTGGTTAACTCGCCCGATTTCTGCCGCAGCGTCATCCTTCTTGCCCTCCGAGGTGAGTATTTCTGCCAGCAATCTGTGCGCATTTATGTCCTTTGAGTCGAGTTGAAGGGCTCGACGGATGTTGCTTTCCGCTTCGGTCAACCTGCCGGCATCCTTAAGAGCGGCTGCATATAAATAGAAAGCGGATGGATCAGGCTCAGACCGAGGTATGCCCCTTTTGAACAAGGCCAAAGCTTTGTCGGTTTTCTTCTGGTAGGCATAAATCTTTGCCAAATTGACTTCCACGTATGGATTGTCCGGATTAATGGCGAGCGCTCGTTCAAATTCCTGGGTTGCTTCATCGAAACGTTTGGCCTGCTGCAGCGCCGAACCCAGCAGAGTGTGTCCAATCGGATCGCCTGGGCGAGCGGCAACATACTTCTGTAAATGAGGGATGGCGGTCTTTGTGTCATCATGATCGAGAGCGGCCTCGCCCTTCCCAAATTCAACAGCGTATTGCTTAGCAATGACTACCGGAACAAAAAGCAGCATCACGATGACAGCGCTGACGACCAACACCATTCTGCGACGGGCTGGACGTTCTTCAGGAGCAGCGTTAAAGGTCCGGGCAAGGAAAAGTCCTGCAAGCAAGCCGGTGACGAGTCCGCCGAGGTGGGCCATGTTATCAATGTGGCCCTGAAGCCCAAAGAGGAGATTCAGGAAAGCAAACCGGACGACATAGCCGAGCAGCTTGCGCACGCTTGCGGGCTGAAGACCAAGCTTGCCAAAGTACAATACGCTGATCAAGGCACCGGCAATTCCAAAGATCGCGCCGGACGCGCCTGCGCTCACACGCATGGGATCCCAGCTCAAGCTCAACAGGGAAGCTCCGATTCCCGTTACCACGTACAGCCCTAATAGAGAAACAGAGTCAAGCAACTTT
>DASXIL010000548.1:0-7421 GCA_036497985.1 Candidatus Angelobacter sp.
GACGTGATCGGTGGCGACGCCGAGATGAGTTGCGCCATTTTCAATCATGGATAAAACCGAGGTCAGCACACCGCGCACCGCGCCAATTTCCTGGCCGCTCGCATCTTTTGCCGAGGGCACGGCAAAAAAGTGGCGGAACAATTCATACGTGCCGTCGATCAGGTAAACATCCATGCGCTCTTGTCATCCTCTGTGAGCGATGTTATACGAAGCCGTCGACAGAATGCTCAATCCGTGAAGTTGGCAACCACCATCGGAGAAGCGCCCTCTGAGGATAGATTTACCGGATCACTACTACGTGAATTTTTTAGGCGGCTGCGAATTGACTTGTTTCCAAAATTCTCACTTGGGTCGGCGTTTTGTAACTCGGGCACATGCCTACTATACGACTAAACATTAAAAAAAATTTATATCGGAGGAGTGCCAAAATGGTACGAGCTATATAAGGCAAAACCTTTTATCCGATATATAAAGCATTATTTTTTCAATCTTTTGTTTTAGTTCGAATCTGAACTTTCCACAGGGTCGAGTTTGCAATTCAAAGTCTGTTGGCGGTAATATCCGCTCCGTTTGCGAGCAGTAAGACTTCGTCCCTCCAGCGCTCCCCCGCCAGCCTCCTGGAGGACAAAAACAGCAGTCGACGACAGCCCGTGGAAGTTACCCTCACGCGCTTCCATCAACGCGAGGGTGATCCACGCCCAAATCATCACAGCATCCGCAACCAAGAGAATCGAATGTTTCAACTGTGACTTGCCGAAAGGATTTTTCAGTCGCCCTGCCGGACTGCGTCTTGAATCACAGCGGGAAACAACCGATTCCCTAAAATAGGAGAGCAAGCATGTCCCGAAAAGATCGAGATGACAGTATTTGGTTGTCAGAACATTCAGATGCAAGACGAATCCGGGACGCGGAAAATGCACGTCAAAACCGCGCGGAAATCACTAAGGCATTGTCCCACGGCCAGATTAGACGGCGTGATCTGGTCAAATGGGGCCTGTTCACAAGCGCCGGCATAATGCTGCCGATCAGCGGTCTAAATCCATTTGTCAGATATGCGCAAGGCCAGTCGCCATCACCGAGTGCGGTCCTTGCGGGCAATTCCGACAATCAGGGAATTCCTACGGGACTACCCGCCAGTCCAACGTTTGGTGTAAAGCCGTTTACCCAGCCGATGCCGCGTTTCGACGTCCTGCACCGCAACGCAGTGTCAACCTTAACTCCCGCGCCGATGGCGCAATCCAACCAGACGCAGCAAGTGCTTGATCCCGGTTTCGGGTTTCCCGCTGGAACCACGGGGCCGATTGAGGGCCGTCCCCCAGGAGCCAACTGGGCGCACCAGCGCTTTGCACAGTTCCCTCCTCAAGTAGCGATTGAGGTCACCACCAAACCGGTGACTTCGAATACTACCTACAATCCGCAGGTGACCCCAGACTTGAATTCGGGAATCAATCCGGCCGTAGCCATCCCGGCAAAATTTCATCCCAACTTCCCAACTCAGAATGCAAACCGGGTATGGACGTTCCAGGGCACCTTTCCTCCCAAGCTGACCCAGGTCCGCTATGGCGAACCGGTTCTGTTCCGGCATCACAACGGCTTGACTACTGACATCAAAAACAACGGCGGCTTTGGGCGATACACGCTCACCACGCATGAACACAATGCTCACCATGGCGCGGAAAACGATGGTTTCACCGGCGCCTATTTCTGGCCTAATCAGTTCTATGACTACCACTGGCCCTGGGTGCTGGCGGGATTTACCAGCATTAATACCGGCGCCACCGACCCGCGCGCCGGCGCTCCCAGTGATTCCGGCGGCATCAACAAGGTCCCAGGCGACTGGCACGAGACCATGAGCACGCACTGGTTCCACGATCACATGTTCACCTTCACGGACCAGAACGTGTACAAGTGCAACGCCGGCATGAACAACATCTACAGCTCGCTCGATCGTGGCGACGAAACTGTGAACGATGGCGTGAACCTGCGCCTGCCCAGCGGCTCCTCCAATGGGAAGGGCTGGGGCAACCTGGACTTTGACGTCAACCTTATGCTGGCGGACAAAGCCTGGGACGCCAACGGGCAGCTCAACATGGACAATATCGCTTTTGATGGTTTTCTCGGCGACCAGATGACTGTCAACTTCGCCTGGAGACCATTCTTCAACGTGTATGCGCGCAGGTATCGCTTCCGCATCCTGAACGCCAGCGTGTCACGCTTCTTTGTTCTGGCATTGAGCGATAGCTCTCAATTCGTTCAGATAGCGAATGACGGCAACCTGCTGCCTGTCACCGTTCCTCTGGCCCAGACGGACCAGCTCGGCATCGCAGAGCGGTATGACATCGTTATTGATTTCTCCCGCTACCATGCTGGGCAAACCGTGGACCTGGTCAACTTGCAGGTGCACCAGGACGGCCGTGAACCCGCGCAAATCGTAACCGTGGCCCAGGCTCTTGCCGGTACCAGCGACCCGGCCGTGGGCGCATGCCTGCGCTTCAAGGTCCTAGGCCCGCCGCCGCAACCGGACCAGAGCGTCGATCTAACTGCCAATCCACGAACCGCGCTGATTCCGAATCCCATCTTGCCGACGACAGCGCGGCAACGCACGTTCCGATTTGATGACAACGGCGATCAGAACCAGAATGATCCCGTTACCACCTACCTGGGGAACGGTCAGGGCTCCTTTCGCTGGGGCATCGAGACCGATAATAACGGCGGCAGCAGCCTCGTCGCCAGCGATACAGGAGGGACACTCGAAGCAGACTACGGCCGAATCAGCTCCCAACCGGGATTTGCCACGGCCGAAGTCTGGACCCTGCAAGGCGGATCCGGGTGGGACCATCCTATCCACATCCACTTTGAAGAAGGTCAGATCCTCAACCGCAACGGCAACCCGCCGTCACCGGCGGAGAGTGGCCGTAAGGATGTTTACCGTCTGCGTGACAACGGCTCAGTAACCCTCAAGATGCAATTCCGGGATTGGGGCGGCATGTTCATGGAACACTGCCACAACACCATGCATGAAGACAATGCCATGCTGTTGCGGTGGGACCTGGACAGCGGAACTCCGTTCCTGAGCCCGCTGCCGACACCCATTTCAAAACCGACTGGCGTCACTTTCGAGACGCCGGACGAAATTCTTCCCAACGCATAACACAACTCCCGGCGCGCGCCAGAAATGGCGCGTGCCGGGACCGCAGTTTCGAATCGGAATATAGGGCCAAAGGAGCACAGCATGTCGTCAAACAGTTGGAAGAATGCAACCTTAATTTCGCTCGTTACTATTGCAATCTTTGCATTTGCGGTCGCGGCCAGACCTGTGGCCGCCACTGGAACCGATTCAAGCCATTTCCCCAACGTCGAGCTCATTACCCAGGACGGGAAAAAAGTCCATTTCTATGACGATCTGATCAGGGGCAAGATCGTCGCCATCGATCTTATTTACACCACGTGCCACTATTCATGTCCTCTGGAAACGGCGCGCCTGGCGCAGGTGCAGAAGAAGCTGGGCGACCGCGTAGGCAAAGATATCTTTTTTTATTCCATCACTATTGATCCGGACCACGACACCCCAGAAGTATTGAGGACCTACATGCAACAATTTCATGTGGGGCCGGGCTGGACCTTTCTGACGGGCAAGAAAGAGGACATTATTTTTCTGGGCAAGAGGCTGGGACTATATACCACCCCTTCCGTGAATGCAGATGGCCATATCGCCCATCTCCTGATCGGCAATGAGGCAATCGGCCAATGGGTACGCAGTTCCGCCCTTGACAATCCCAGTTTTCAAGCCAGGATGATTGGCGAATTTCTCGATAATTTCAAGCACGATAACCCGGCTGTGCAGGCTGGTTCGGTTGACGGAAGCCCGCTCAAAAACTTCGATAGAGGCAAATATTTGTTCGGAAGGGATTGTATCGCGTGCCATACCATCGGACATGGAGACAAAATCGGGCCAGATCTGCTGGGTGTAGTCCACGTCCGGAGCCGGCAATGGCTGACGCAAATCATTCAGCATCCCGACCAGTTGCTCGAAGAAAAAGACCCGATTGCAACGGCGCTCCTGAAAAAATACAACGTGCGGATGCCCAACATCTACGTGGGTGACGTGGATACGGGCTATATCATTCGCTACATTGAGGAGCAGACCGCGGCGCAAGAGAACCAGGCAAGCAATGGCAACGCAACAAAAGTTGCAACCCAATAGAAATAGCCGATGCCGCAACACGCAGAGGCTACTCGGTCCTTAACGCTTTCATCGGCGAAATGGAAGCTGCGCGACGCGCCGGAATTACAGCCGCAAAAAATGCGGAGATCGCGAGCGCCGTAGCGGCGATGCCAAGAGCCATGGGGTCCCAGCTGGAGACGCCGTAAAGCTGTGCGGAGATGAGACGGCCTGCGCCGATGGCGAGCGGCACGCCGAGAATCAATCCGGCTAACACTCGCCTGGAAGCTCCAGCCAGCACCATCTGCACCACATTGACCCGGTCAGCGCCCAGGGCCATGCGAATACCGATTTCCTGCGTTCGCTGCGCGACAGTGTAGGCCGTAACGCCATATAAGCCTACGGCTGCCAGGAGCAGAGCCACGATCCCAAAGAGTCCTGCAAGGCTGGCCACGGCGCGCTCCTGGTTGAACGATAGATCAATTTCCTGTTGCATGGTCCTGACGCTGGTGACGGTCAGATTGGGATCGACTTCCGCCAGCGCCCGTGTGAGCAGGGGTTCAAGCGCGCCCGGGGCCGTGTTCGTCACCAGCATGATTCCGCCAATGAAATGCGAGCGTTGTTCGAGTGTCTTCATCAATTCATTCTTGTAGATGGCGGTTTGCGCCAGCGGCACGTAAAACATGGGACGCGCGGGACGGCTCAGGCCCCAGCCGGCAAATTTGGCGTCGCGCACTACGCCCACGATGCGGAACATTCCGGCGTTCTCTGGCAGATCGATGCCGAAGTGCTGGTCGAGCGGCCGTTCTCCATTCTTGAAGAAACGCTTCACGAAGGCCTCATTCACCACCGCGACGAGTTCCGCGGTTTCATTGTCGGCGGCGGTAAAGCCGCGACCGCGCAACACTGAGACCCCAAGATCTTGCAGATAGTTGGCGCTCACGCGGTCCCATGAAGCTCCGGATTCTTCTTCCATCTTTGGGGCTGGATGACCGGCGACCAGAATCAGTTCGCCCCAGTTATCCGTAAGCGGGTTGTACATGGCCAGCCCGGCACTTTGTATTCCCGGCAGTTGCGTAAGCCGTTCTTCAAGCTGGCGGTAAAGCGCAGCCAGTTTGGCCTGCGAATAACTTGCGGGCGGATTGTTGAGTGCGACTTCGACGCGTCCCTTAACCTGATAGCCAAAATCCTGGTGCTCCAGTTTGTTGAGACTACGCGCCAGCATGGTTGCGCCGGCCACCAGCACAACGGAAAACGTGGCCTGCACAATGAGCAGAGCTTTGCGCGCGAAAGAAGAACGATCACTGTTGCCGCGGCCCGATCCCCGCAATGCATCTGCAGGATCAGTGCGCGTGGCAAACCACGCGGGCGCAGCGCCAAAGATGACTCCGGTGACCAATGCCAGCACGAAAGCGAAACCTAAAACCAGGAGCGAAGGCGCAGTGCTGATGGGAAGAAAATGCGCGCTCTGGAAAGCCAGTGCCAGCAGCAGACGCGCAGCCAGCATCGCGACGACAAGGCCGGCGATTGCGCCGCCAATGGCCAGCAGCACGCTTTCCGTCAACGCCTGCATTACAATTTCGCGTCGAGAAGCGCCAATTGCCATGCGTACGGCAGTTTGCCCGCGCCGCGCCACGCCGCGCGCCAGCAGCAGGTTCGCCACATTGGCACAGGCAATCAGCAGTACGAGTCCACAAACACCAAGCAGGATCTGCAAGCTTTGACCATATTCTTCTTTCATCACGGCCACGCCCGCGCCCGCCGGCACAACGTTTATCACCTGCTTGGGAAGCACCCGGATCACTTCAGGCATCCAGTTGGCGGGATAGCCGGAATCGTGCTGCATCCATTGCCGTAAAACTCCAGTGAGGCGTGGCGACATTCCAGCGATGGAAGCTCCGGGGCGGAGCCGGCCAATCATGCGCAACCAAGCTGAAACCGGCTGACGCAGCAGCGAGTTTCCTCCAGTGATAGTGGGCTCCTGCTGCAGCGGAATCCACATATCAGGAGGGTCGCTGCGCAAGGTTTCACCAAAGAACCCGGGCGCGGCGACGCCAATCACGGTGAAAGGATGCCCATCGAGCATGAAAGTGGAACCCACGATCGAAGCATCGGCGCCATAAGTGCTCTGCCAGGTATGGTGGCTGAGCACGATCACCGGCGGGGAAGCAGGCGTGTCATCATCCTCGGTAAAAACGCGTCCGCCAAACGCGCCCACGCCAAGCGTGGAGAAATAATTGCCGGCGACGTATTGGGAGCGCAAAGGCCGGGATGCAGTTTCCACGCGCTCACGGCGCACGCTCAATCGTCCCATGCCGGCCTGGAACGCAGTTACCTGCTTAAATTCAGGCGTCTCAGCTTTAAGTCTCTCTGACAGAGGGTAAGAGAACATTCCCCAGCGGTCCTGCGGACCACCTTCAACGCAGCAATCATCGCCTTCGCCTACGCGATAGAGGGCGCTGGGATCGGCAACCGGCAGGGAACGCAGCATGACCGCGTGAATCAAGGTAAAAATCGCGGTGGTGCCGCCGATTCCCAGGGCCAGCGTGAGCATGGCTGCTACGGTAAAGACAGGCGACAGCCTGAACTGTCGCATGACATAACGAAGATTGCCCAGCAGTTTTTGCATCGCAGTTCTCCCGGTCACTTACCAATACGTGACCGGACGGGAAAGGGTTCCCGATTTTGTTGTCATTTGATGGTCTGGGACGAAATACCCGCACTGTCATTTACCATGGATACTGATACCCGAAACTCATCTATGGTTAGCCTTAAAGACATACAAAATGCCCGTCAGCTACTGCATAGCGTCGCAGTCCGCACGCCGCTGGTGCTGTGCAAGCTGCCTGAGGACAGGCAGATCTTCATCAAACCGGAAAACCTGCAGCCCGTTGGTTCATTTAAACTGCGTGGCGCTTACAACAAGATTTCGTCGCTCACGGCGGAAGAGCGCAAACGCGGCGTGGTGGCGCATTCCAGCGGCAATCATGCACAGGGTGTCGCATTTGCCGCGCTGGCATTGGGCGTGAAAGCCACCATCGTGATGCCGAGAAACGCGCCCCAGGTGAAGCTGGACGCCACACGCAACCTGGGTGCAGAGATCGTGATGGTGGGTCCGGCCAGTGCGGAGCGCATTCAGAAAGCCGAAGAACTGGAAAAGGAACACGGCCTGGTGCCGGTGCCGCCCTATAACGACGAGAAGATCATTGCCGGACAAGGGACCATTGGGCTGGAAATCATGGATGAGATGCCCTTCCCT